>CAZOKA010000140.1:0-6510 GCA_964580265.1 uncultured Rhodobacterales bacterium
CGATCCGCAGCGCGTTCTACCCGATCTTCGGCGAGCGCGTCTGGGGCTGGACCGGCCACATCATCGACACGCTTGCCGTGTTCGCCACGCTGTTTGGCCTGGCGACATCGCTGGGCATCGGGGCGCAACAGGCGAACGCGGGTCTCAGCCATATCTATGGCATCCCCAACAACGTGACGGTGCAGGTGATCCTGATCATCGGCATCACGGCGATTGCGTTGGTCTCGGTGCTGCGCGGCCTGGATGGCGGCGTCAAGGTTCTGTCCGAGATCAACATGGTGATCGCGATTGCGCTGCTCTTGTTCGTGCTGTTCACGGCCGGGGCCGTGGGTATCGTGACGGGCTTCTTCTCGACGCTGGGCGCCTATGTGCAGGAAATCGTTCCGCTGAGTAATCCGTTCGGGCGCGAGGATACCGGCTACATGCAAGGCTGGACGGCGTTCTACTGGGCCTGGTGGATTTCCTGGTCACCCTTCGTGGGCATGTTCATCGCCCGCGTCAGCCGTGGCCGCACGGTGCGCGAGTTCGTCACCTGCGTCCTGATCATCCCCTCGCTGGTTTGCGTGTTCTGGATGGCCGTTTTCGGTGGCTCCGCGATCGAGCAGATCATCGCGGACCCGGCCGGAAGCGCGGTCAAGGCAAACGTGATCGACAGCTACAGCCCCGAGCTTTCGCTGTTCGCGATGCTTGAATCGCTGCCGCTGGCAAGCATCACCTCGACCATCGGCATCGTGCTGGTCATCGTGTTCTTCGTGACCTCGTCGGACTCCGGTTCGCTGGTGATCGACACGATCACTGCTGGCGGCAAGGTGGACGCGCCGGTGCCTCAGCGTGTGTTCTGGTGCACGTTCGAGGGCCTGGTCGCGATCGCGCTCTTGATCGGCGGCGGTCTGAGTTCGCTGCAGGCGATGGTGATCTCCACCGGCTTGCCGTTCACGATCATCCTGCTGTGCATCTGCTGGGCGATCCTGAGCGGGCTGATGTCCGAGAAGCGCAACACCTGACGCGCGCCGGCATGGTGAAACTGGGCAGGGGCCCCGGCATGTCGCCGGGGCCTTTCGCATTCGTGGTGCAGGTAGCCAATCGCGTCGCTCGCAGGGGCATTGCTGCTCCGGGTCCGTTTCGGACGGTCAGGCTGGCGCAGTATTGGCAACTGGGGCTACCGACGGGAGATGCGCATCGGCCATGCCAGAGGCATGCTTTCAGCACGCTTCGCCCCGGGCCCGGCGATGCGCGGCGTGATCAACGGCGGCAACAGGCCACCCATGCCCCCAGAGCATGGGTGGCCTGATCCGGGGAGGGGCAGGTTTCAACGCGATCACACCTTCATGAGTGGCCCTTTTTTTTGGATTGCGTGCGCCTATATCACTGTCAGAAGCGCGAAAACGGAACTCTCGCGTTTCATTTCACTGTCCCTCGTTCCGTGACTGGCGCCCGGGTTTCCCCGGGCGCTTTTTTGTTGTGCAGGGGGACGTGCGATCGGGTGCTTTCGCCTGCTGCAAAGGCGGGGTAGAAGGGGGCATGGAAGAAAACTATAGCGACGAATTCCTGAAGACGATTCTGCGCCGCACCAAGCGGATCGCGGTGGTCGGCGTGTCGATGAACCCGGTGCGGCCCAGTTACTACGTGGCGCGCTACCTGGGCCTGAAGGGATTCGAGGTGGTGCCGGTCAACCCCGTCCATGCGGGGGAGCGATTGTTCGGGCAGCGGGTGCACGCGGACCTGCAAGAGATCGAGGGCGGGGTGGACATGGTGGACATATTCCGCCGGTCCGAGCATGTCCCACCGATTGTGGATGAGGCGCTGAGCCTGTTTCCGGACCTTCAGACGATATGGATGCAGATCGGGGTGAGCAGCCCCGAGGCGGCCGAACGCGCCCGCGCGCGCGGTGTGGACGTGGTGATGAACCGTTGCCCCAAGATCGAGTATCAGCGCCTGTTCGGCGAGTTGCGCATGGGCGGCTTTGCTACCGGCGTGATCTCGTCCAAGCTCTGAGGCGGGCCGGCGTGGTGCGCACGGTAATTTTCGATCTGGACGGCACCCTGGCCGATACCAGCCGCGATTTGATCGCGGCGGCGAATGCCTGTTTCCGGGATCTGGGGGCGGGTGATCTGCTGGATGCGGCGGGCGACGCGGCGGTGGCGTTCCGGGGCGGGCGCGCGATGCTGGAGCTGGGGATGGAGCGGCTGGCGCATCCCGATGCCCCGGCCGCGATCGAGGCGTATTACCCTGTCCTGCTGAAGGCCTATGCGCGCGAAATCGACACGTACACGACGCTGTATCCCGGTGCGATGGACGCGGTCGAAGCGCTGCGCGCCGAAGGCTACGGCGTGGGCATATGCACCAACAAGCCCGCCGCGCTGGCCGAGGCATTGCTGGAGAGGCTGGGTGTGCGCGGCGCGTTCGCGTCGATGATCGGCGCCGATACCTTGCCGGTGCGCAAGCCCGACCCCGAGCCGCTGCGCGAGGCGGCGCGGCGTGCGGGGGGCGACCCGGCGCATACGTTGTTGGTGGGGGACACGATCACCGACCGCAGCACCGCGCGCGCAGCCGGGGTGCCTTGCGTGATGGTTACCTTCGGGCCGGGCGGTGCGGCGGTGGCCGATCTGGCGCCCGAAGGGATGATCGGCGATTACGCGGAGTTGCCTGGCGTGGTGCGGCGGCTGATCGGCTGATCCAGCAGCGCGGCAAGGTCGGACAGCGGGCGCTGATCCAGCGTGTCGATGACATCCGCGATGGCGGCAGCGCGGGCGCGGCCCAGCGGCGCGGCCAGCGCATCATACTTGGTGCGCAGCTCCGTGGGGGTGGCGGGCGCGTCATGGTCCCATCTCGGTTGCGTCCAGTCGCCATGCACCACCCTGCCATCCGCCAGATGCAGGCGCACCCGCGCCAGCCGCGTGGCGGGGAAGGCCGCGTTGGCGTGGTCGCTCTCAACCATGGTCAGGGATCCCGAGAGGCGCAGCACCTCGGGATCATGCAGGACCGTATCCGCCAGCGCGGCGGCGGTCACATCGCCGTGCACCATTGCCAGGGCGCAGGGAAACGATGTGGAATACTGCGCCTCTTCGGTGGTGCGGGGGTGGCTGGTGGCCAGACGCACGGCCTCGTGGAACGATTCGACCTGGATGCGGGCGACGTCGGGCGCGGTCAGGCCGTGCGCCCGGCGCAGGGTCAGGATTGCCTCGACCGGGGCCTGCGCCCAACGGCAGACCGGGTAGGGTTTGTAATACTGCTCCAGCATATACCAGCGCTGGCCAAGGTCCGACCAATGGCGCGGCGCGTCTTCGACGGTCAGTGCGGGTGCGCCGGTAAAGCCGCGCCGCGCCAGTTGCACTGCCGAGACGGCGCAGAGCGCGCCCCAGCCTGCGCCGTCCTTGATCATAGTGGGGTGATCGACGCAGCGCATCATCTGGCTGCGCGGCCCGTGATATTCGGCAATGCCGAGCGCGTGGCGGGTCGCATCGCGGCCCAGGTCCATGAGCCGCGCGCCTGCAGCGGCGCCGGTGGTGGCGCCCCAACTGCCGGATGTGTGATACTCCGGCACGCTGGCATGTTGCGCGATGGCGGTGCGGGCGCCGAACTCGTAGCCCATGACCAGAGCGGCCAGGAAATCGGCCCCGTGGCAGGTGGCCGGGGCCAGCGCCAGCATCGTCGCCAGCAGCGGGCAGCCGATATGCCCCTTGGCCGGGTTGAACCCGTCATGGCCGTCAAGGCTGTCGATTATCATGCCCGCGGCCAGCGCCGCGCCGGCGGGGGTGGTGCCGCGCCCGTCGAACAGCAGCGGCACCGGGCCGGGCATATCCAGCGCGGCGTGATCGCGGATGATCGCCGACAGGCGTGTTGACATGGCGCCTGCCGCCACGCCCAGCAGGTCGCGCAGCGACAGTTTCGCTTGCGCCAGCACAGGCGCGGGGATGTCGGTGGCGCGCAGGCGGTGGATGAAATCGACCGGGGTCGGGGTCATGGCAAACCTTCCTGACGCAGCGTCGCCTGCGCGGGCGCTGCGAAACCGGACGTTTACGACATCGCAATATGCTCCGCGCGACATTGACGCCGCCGCCGCCGCGCCGCACAAATGGCGCATGACAGAGGTATTCAAGGGCAGTTTCACCCAGCAGGAGCCGATCCCCGAAGAGGGGATCGAGGCGGCGCTGGCGGTCATGCGATCGGGGCGGCTGCATCGGTACAACACTGCAGGTGGCGAGGTGAGCGAGGTGGCCCTGCTGGAGCAGGAGTTCGCCGCGCGCATGGGGGTGCCCTACGCGCTGGCTGTGGCGTCGGGGGGGTATGCGATGGCGACGGCCCTGCGCGCGGTGGGGGTAAAGCCGGGCGACAGGGTGCTGAGCAACGCCTTTACCCTGGCGCCGGTGCCTGGCGCCATCGCCGGCGTCGGTGCGGTACCCGTGCATGTCGAGGTGACCGAGGCGCTGACGCTGGATCTGGACGATCTGGCGGCGAAGGCCGATCAGGCGCGCGTGCTGCTGTTGAGCCACATGCGCGGGCATATCTGCGACATGGATCGCCTGATGGAGATCTGCGAGGGCGCGGGTATCACGGTGGTTGAAGATTGCGCCCACACGATGGGTGCGAAATGGCGCGGGCAATGGTCGGGCACACACGGGCACATCGGGTGCTTCTCAACACAGACCTACAAGCACATGAATTCGGGCGAGGGTGGTTTCCTGATTACCCGCGATGCGGAGGCAATGGCGCGGGCGGTGGTGCTGTCGGGGTCGTACATGCTGTACGAGCGGCACCTTGCGGCGCCGGGGCCGGAGGTGTTCGAGCGGGTGAAATACGACACGCCCAACATTTCGGGGCGGATGGACAACCTGCGCGCGGCAATCCTGCGGCCGCAACTTGCGCGACTGGACGCGCAGTGCGCCGCCTGGACCGCGCGCTATGCCGTGGTCGAGGAAGGGCTGCGCGGCACGCCGGGCCTGCAAGTGATAGAGCGGCCCCCGGAAGAACGCCATGTCGGATCCTCGATCCAGTTCCTGGCGCCGGATTGGCCCGCCGCGCGGATCGAGACGCTGGTTGCGCGCTGCGCGGCGCGCGGGGTCGAGTTGAAATGGTTCGGCGCACCTGAGCCAGTGGGGTTTACCAGCCGCTATGACAGTTGGCGCTACGCCCCTGCCGTGCCCCTTCCGCGCACCGATCGCGTGCTGGCGGGGCTCTTGGATATGCGCCTGCCACTGACGTTCAGCCTTGAGGATTGCGCGACGCTGACCCGGATTATCCGCGCCGAGGCGGGCGCGCTGTTCCAGCGCGGCACCTGAAAGCACCTGAAAGACGCGTGGCAGGGCTGGGGCTTTGCCTTCTGCCGCCTGCGGCGCTGTGCAGGACATTTCCGTTCAGAAGAAACCCGTGGGGTCAGGGAAAGCTTGACCCGACTCGGTTTTTGGTGTCATTTAATGAACAAGCGTTCAATAATTGCGGGAGGGAAGGCGCGTGTTCAATGCGACGATGAAGTTCGACCTGGGCGAGGATGTGAATGCCCTGCGTGACATGGTTCACCGCTTTGCGCAGGAGCGGATCAAGCCGATGGCGGGCGAGATCGACACCTCGAACGTGTTCCCCGAGGCACTGTGGAAAGAGATGGGCGATCTGGGCCTGTTGGGCATCACCGTGGACGAGGCCTATGGCGGGGCGGGTATGTCCTATCTGGCGCATGTCGTCGCGGTCGAGGAGATTGCCCGCGCCAGCGCCAGCGTGTCGCTGTCCTATGGTGCGCATTCCAACCTGTGCGTGAACCAGATCAAGCTGAATGGCAGCGAGGAACAGAAGCGCAAATACCTGCCGGGGCTTATTTCCGGCACCCATGTCGGCGCGTTGGCGATGAGCGAGCCGGGCGCGGGCAGCGACGTGGTGGGCATGAAGCTACGGGCGGAAAAGCGCAATGATCGCTATGTTCTCAATGGCAACAAGTACTGGATCACCAACGGCCCCGATGCCGATACGCTGGTTGTCTATGCCAAGACCGACCCGGATGCCGGGGCAAAGGGGATCACCGCCTTCCTGATCGAGAAGGACATGAAGGGCTTCTCGACCAGCGTGCATTTCGACAAGCTGGGCATGCGCGGCAGTAACACCGCCGAGCTGATCTTTGACGATTGCGAGGTACCCTTCGACAACGTGCTGGGCGAAGAAGGCAAGGGCGTGCGCGTTCTGATGTCGGGGCTGGATTATGAGCGCGTCGTGCTGTCGGGCATCGGCACCGGGATCATGGCCGCGTGCCTGGACGAGGTGATGCCCTACATGGTCGAGCGCAAGCAGTTCGGTCAGAGCATCGGAGATTTCCAGCTCATGCAGGGCAAGATCGCCGATATGTACACGGCGATGAATTCGGCGCGCGCCTATGTTTACGAGGTCGCCAAATCCTGTGACCGGGGCGAGGTTACGCGGGCCGATGCCGCCGCGTGCGTCCTTTATGCGTCGGAAGAGGCGATGAAGGTGGCGCACCAGGCGGTGCAGGCGATGGGCGGCGCGGGGTTCCTGGCCGATGCGCCG
>CAZOKA010000141.1:0-6506 GCA_964580265.1 uncultured Rhodobacterales bacterium
CGGTGGTGAGGGTTTGAACCGCGAAATAATCGACTGTTCCGAAATCGTTCACCGTTTCCATCATGACGATGGCCATGCCCGCCGCGATTGCGGGACGGGCCAGCGGCAGCCCGACTCGTATGAACCGTTTCCACGCGCTCGCGCCCAGGGACATCGCCACCTCTTCCGACGCGCCCGACTGTTCCCGAAACGCGGCGCGCGCCAACAGGTAGACATAGGGATAGAGCGCCGCGGACAGCACCACGACCGCAGCGCCGAGCGAGCGAATCTCGGGAAACCAGTAGTCGCGCGCGCTTTGCCAGCTCATCATTCCGCGCAGCGCGGTCTGCACGGGGCCAGCATATTCCAACAGATCTACCAGCGCATAGGCGCCCACATAAGCCGGAATCGCCAGAGGCAGCAGCAACAGCCACTCCAACCACCGCGACAGAGGAAAGCGGTAGTGCGTAATGAGCCACGCCGCCCCTGCCCCGACCATGCCCGACAGCACACCCACCGACAGCATCAGAACAACCGTGTTTCGCAGATAGCGCGGCAATGTAGATGTCAGGAGGTGCGGCCAGATATTGTCTGACGGCGAAAACGCAATCCACACCACCGACGCGATCGGCAGCAGAACCACTGCCGCGATCACGGCCGCGCCGATGGACCAAAGCCCCCCACCAGCGCCACGCAGCTTGCGCTTGCCCGGTTCTGTCGCCAATATGTCGCTCATGCGCACCCACCCCTTGCCCGAGAGCGGCTCAACTGTCTAGAAGAGAGCTATATCGCCACTCGAGCAGGGCGTCCATCAACCCGTGGAAACAAAATGCAGGTCATACTACATCCCGGCGTTTACAACACAGGCGGCGACCGGCTGGTCAATTCCTTGCGTCGCAATGACACGGTCCTGGAAGAGGCCGGAATCTCGGTCCCTGCCCCGTCCGCGTATCGCCGCCTGATCCGTGACACCGTGCAGTTAATGGAGCGCGGCGACGCCATCGGTGACGCTCGTGAACAAATCGTCGATGCGTTCTGCGATGCTCCGACCCCACCCGAGCGCGTCATATTGTCGAACGAGAACTTCTTCTGCGTGCCCAAGCTGGCGATCTCGAACGGCGCGCTCTATCCCAAGGCACCGCGCCGGATTGCCCTGTTTTGCGAGTTGTTCCCAGCCGCCGAGGTCGAGTTGTCACTGGCGATCTGCGACCCGGCCAGTTTTCTGCCGGCCGTGTTCGCCTCTGCAAACAGTTCGTCCTTTCTGGATTACATGGACGGAACCGACGCGCTTGACATCAGGTGGTCCGACCTGATCTGGCGCATCCGCGAAGCGGCGCCAGATATAGCAATCACCGTTTGGTGTAACGAGGATACGCCGCTGGTATGGGGCGAGGTGCTGCGCGAGGTCGCGGGGCTTGATCATACGGTCAAGATAGAAGGTAGCGACGACCTGTTACCCGAAATAATGTCGAAGGAAGGGCTAAAGCGGTTCCGCAACTACATCGACGAACACCCCGACCTGACAGAGGTGCAAAGACGCCGAGTTATCGCGGCATTTCTCGACAAATATGCCTTGGAAGAGGCTATCGAGGAAGAACTCGATTTGCCAGGCTGGACCGAGGACTATGTCGAACGTCTCAGCGCACAGTACGAAGAAGACACATTCGAGATCGGGCGCATTCCTGGTGTCCAGATGATAACGCCCTGACCTGCATCAGGACATCCCAAGCGCTTCCTTATACATCTCCAGAACCGCTTCCTCCTCGGCGATATCGTCCTTGTCGCGCTTGCGCAGGGCTATCACCTTGCGCATCACCTTGGTGTCATAGCCGCGTGCTTTGGCCTCGGCCATAACCTCTTTCTGCTGTTCGGCGATGTCCTTCTTCTCTGCTTCCAGACGCTCAAAGCGTTCGACGAACTGGCGTAACTCGTCGGCGGTAACGCGGTAGTTTGCATCGGTGGATTGCTCGTTCATGCCGGGCTCCGTTCATGGACCTGTTGGATGGCCCTTCCCCTAGCGCCACCGTCCGCACCGCACAAGCCCACGATTACACAATTGCCTCTCGTTGCTCCAAGGGGTGCGATGCGCTAAGTCGGGTTCAAACCCGGATAAGGGTCCGGGCAGTATGTCGCGAGGGAATGGAAATGGAAGTGTTGATCTGGGCCGGTGCAGCGGTCTCGGTAACGGGATTGCTGGGGCTTTTATGGTGTATCGTCAAGGTGGTGCGCGCCCGTCGCGCGGGTCTCAGCGACGCGGATCTGCGATCTGTCCTGCAATCGGTGCTACCCGTTAACATGGCAGCACTGCTGTTTTCGGTGCTGGGCCTGATGATGGTCGTAGTCGGAATTTTCCTATCCTGACTCCGGTCAAGTCATCGCCGACAATCGCCCTCCCGTCTTGATCAATTCAGCAAACAGTGGATCGGGTTCATATAGCATGGGCATCTCATGGGCCTGCGCGTTCAACACTTTGGATATCTGCACCAGCCCCGCACGCTCCGCCGCGTGCATGGGGCCGCCTCGCCAGCGGGGAAAGCCCTGGCTATCCACCATCACCGCGTCGATATCCGACGCGCGTAGCGCACCTCCATCTCGGAGCAAACGAGCCCCCGCATTTGCCATCACAGCCAGCAAGCGCAGCCAAACCTGGCCGCTATCAGGTTGTGGCGCCACACGGTTCGGTCTGTCCATACCTTCAAACAACGCGTCGATTGCGCCTGTATCGGGTCGGGGGTTCCCCTTCGACCACTGATAAAACCCCGCACCTGCCCGCGCGCCGCTACGACCAGCGGACGTCAGCCGTTCCAGACAGGGGCGCAGAGTGCCGGGAAAACCAAGGCGTCCCTCTTGCACTTCAAGGCGATTCAGGATGACATCCAACCCAATGCGATCCATTGCTTCGAACACGCCGCGCACCATGCCATGCCTGCGCAGCGCGTCATCGATATGCTCCGGCGCAACCCCTTGCTGCACCATGTGCCAGGCCGCCGCGCGCGCGGCGGCAAGGATCGGCTCGCTCATCGGACCGCATCCCGTGCCCGCGTGCACCGCGATCCGGCCCAGGCGACCCCGCACGAATGCCAACAGCGCGGCGGTCACGGTGTCATCGGTGCCGGGGCCGGGTATCACTTCGGCCAGCCGCGCATGATGGGCAGGTCCGTGGAAGAACAAACCCACCACATCCTTCGGTCGGCTGGTGGCATTCCCTATCTCGGCGATCGAATGGACCATTGACTGGCTGGCCAGAATTGCCCCACTTTGCGCCACATGATCCAAAGCTGCGAACACCCGCTGCTTGGTTTGCAGATTATCTGCCACCGCCTCGATGACCAACTGCGCCTGCGCCAAGTCGGGCAAATGTGCCGTGCCTTTCCACAAACCCAAACGCCTCGTTCGCATATCGGAGGTCAGTCGTCCGTCCGATACCGCCCTATCATAGGCGGACGAGAGACGCGCCCGTGCGTCCTCCACCGCCGAAGCGACGCGTTCGAACTGGATCACCGGCAAGCCCGCATCCAGACAGCAGAGCGCCAGCCCCACTGCCGTCGGTCCACCTCCGACCACACCAACCGTTTCGATGTGCGGCGGGCGCTCCGCTGCGGGCAGGCCCGGCGTTTGCGCCGCGCGGCGCTCAGCAAGGCAGGCATGCCGCAGCCCCTCTGACTCTTCGGTTTCCAACACCTCCTCGAACGCTGCGCGCTCGAATTCCAGGCCGGCCTCGAACGGCAGCAATTGCGCAGCTTCCACGCAACGCACGATTTGTTCTGCCATCATACGCCACGGCCCCTCGGGTGCCTCGGACAGCGCGGCGCGGCGGTCGGCAATGGCACGAGCATATGCGGCGGGATCGTCCTCACCGGCGACGCGTGTTCTCGCATTCAACCATAGCACAGTCTTCTGCGACATATCCCGCGCCATCTCTACTGCCGCAGCCTCTGCATCGTCATCAACGATCCGCGCCATCAGCTTGGCCAGCGACCCCGACTGCACTGCCATCACCCGCCCCATTATCAACAGATCGAGTGCTGCCGGCGCGCCCAAGAGGCGCGACAGGCGCTGCGCCCCCCCCGCCGAGGGCAGAAGACCCCGCGCAATTTCGGGAAAACCTACGCGTGTGCCAAGCTTTGCCACCCGGGCATGCGCCGCTAACGCCAACTCCAGCCCCGCACCGGTGGCATGTCCGCTGAGCGCCGCGACGACGGGTTTATCAGCCTGTTCCAACGTTTCGCAAAGTACCCCGGCCTGCGCGGCAGGCGCGCCCCCCAATGCTGCTACCTCTTCGAGATCCAGGCCGGAAGAAAATGCCTGCGCATCCCCGCTCAGGACAACCGCGCGCACCTTCTCATCGTCAAGGACAGTATCGATGGCCAGGGATAGTTCGCTAAGGACTGCACTGGTCAAGCTGTTGCGCGGTGGCCGGCTCAGCCGCAATATGGCCACACCATCCGCCGTTACCGTGCTGCTTACAGTAGCCATGGCCAAGTTTCACCCTCCCGCTCAAGCAATGCTGCCGGGGCTTGTGGTGACCATTGTTTAGATAGACGGCACCCGAATGCAAGCGTGCCTGTGAAGGCTTATGCTTTCTTCACCGCGCAGTTCTTGCAGAAAGGTGTCGCCGGCAGCAAATCCAATCGCTCTTGAGAAATTGCTTCCCCGCATTGAGTGCAGACACCATATTCTCCATCTCGAATGCGTTGAAGGGCGGCTCGGATCGTGCGGATTTCTTCCTGCCCGGCCTGCCCCAGATGCTCTAGAACCTCATCGCCTTCCTGCTCGATAGCAGCATCATCCCAATCCTTGGAACGGGGTGTATCCAGGTCGTTCTCAATCCGGTGCAAGCGGCTATCCAAGGTGCCCAAGCGGTCCATCAACGCGGCACGGCGTTCTTTGAGAGTGGTCATCGGCATCTCCTGTTGCGTAGCTTGCGATACTCTACGATCCGGCGTGCCCATTTCATTGATCGAAGTCAACTTTTTCTGGCATCTCTTGGCTCCTTTCTGCTCGGCGGTGCGATCTGCATCATTTACCTTGAAACATATGCGCTATTTAATATATGAATAATCAAAACGGAGGGTCTCATGGAACCGCAAGTTAAAGCTTTTTTCGACGACGCGACCAACACCATCTCTTATGTCGTGCGCGATCCCGCTGGCAGCGCCTGCGCCATCATCGATTCGGTGCTCGACTTCGACTATGCGTCTGGACGAACTGACACGCGCTCGGCAGACGAAATCATCGAATACGTTCAGGCCGAAGGACTTGAAGTACAATGGCTTCTCGAAAGCCATGTTCATGCCGACCACCTCTCGGCTGCGCCATATATTCAGGAACGTGTAGGCGGCAAAATCGGTATCGGCGACCGTATCCGCATTGTACAAGACACCTTTGGTAAGGTGTTCAACGAAGGCACCGAATTCCAGCGCGACGGCAGCCAGTTCGACAAACTGTTCCAGGAAGGCGACAGCTTTCACATCGGGCAGTTGCGTGGCGACGTTCTGCACACGCCCGGCCACACGCCCGCCTGCCTGACCTACGTGATCGGCGACGCGGCCTTTGTCGGGGATACACTATTCATGCCCGATTTCGGAACCGCGCGCTGTGACTTTCCCGGCGGCTCGTCCGAAACCCTGTACAACTCGATCCAGAAGATTCTCGCCCTGCCCGACGAAACACGCATATTTGTCGGCCACGATTACAAGGCGCCGGGACGCGATAGCTATGCGTGGGAAACCACCGTTGGCGAGCAAAAGGCGCGCAACATCCATGCGGGCAAGGGCCGTGACAAGGATGCCTTCGTGAAAATGCGCGACGAACGCGACGCCACACTAGCCATGCCCAAGCTCATCATCCCGTCGCTTCAGGTAAACATGCGCGCTGGCCAGATGCCCCCTGCAGACGATCAGGGCGACGTGTTCCTCAAGGTACCCGTAAACAAGATATGACACCCTTTTCTAGCCTCTGCACGCCGCTGCGAACCGGCGACAGGGACGGCATTACAAGCAGGACGTTCAAACAGGAAACGCAACATCATGGAACAGGACTGGATCTGGGGGCTGGTCGGCGGCTTGCTGATCGGCACAGGGGGCGCCGTTTATCTGCTGGCCAATGGCCGCATCATGGGTGCCAGCGGCATCATCGGTGGATTGGTGGATGGCAGCGAACGCCGCCACTGGCGCGAACGCGGCGCTTTTCTGGTGGGTGTATTGCTGCTGCCGATTCTTCTCTACCCGCTTTACGGCGAGGTCGATACCCACATCACGCAGAACGCGACGGTGATCGTCATCGCGGGGGTGCTGGTTGGCATCGGCACCCGACTGGCCAATGGCTGCACCTCGGGCCACGGGGTTTGTGGCATCTCGCGGCTATCGCTGCGCGGTATCGTCTCAACGGTTTTCTACATCCTCGCCGGGGGACTGACCGTCGCGGTGTTCCGGCAGCTTCTGGGGTGGATCTGATGCGCCTGTTCTATGCATTCGTCGCCGGCGCGCTATTCGGCGCCGGTTTGTTCGTGTCGGGCATGACCGATA
>CAZOKA010000142.1:0-6463 GCA_964580265.1 uncultured Rhodobacterales bacterium
TACGATGAACCCGGCACCGCCGTGCGCCTGACCTACCCGGAATTGTGGGCGCAGGTCTCGCTCGCGTGGAATGCCCACTACAACTATGAATTCAGCAGCAGTGCTTGGGCCGAATGGTACAACTCCGCTTACACCTACGTAAACGGCACCGCCAAGGACCAGCGCACCGATCACATCTGCGATGCCGCCAAGGACGAAGGCGTGATCGTATTCACTATCGGGTTCGAGGCCCCGCACAACGGCCGCCGCGTTCTGAAACGCTGCGCCAGTTCCGCTAGCCACTATTTCGACGTTGAAGGCCTGGAAATCGAGGAGGCATTCAACTCGATCGCCGCATCAATCCGCAAGCTGAGGTTGACACAATGACAGGCCTGCGCAATCTGGGCATGCGTTTTTGGCACGATGAGCGGGCCAACCCGACACTGGAATTCGTCATCATGTTTCCGGTGATGGTGTTCTTCCTGCTCTCGTCGGTCGAGTTGGGCTTTATCACCATGCGGCACACGATGCTGGAACGCGCAGTGGACATGACGGTGCGCGATATCCGGCTTGGCACAGGCAGCGCGCCGCAACACAGCGAGATCAAGACGCAGATCTGCGATACCGCCGGAATGATCCCCGATTGCGCCGACAACCTGCGCGTCGAGATGATCCAGATCGACCCGCGCAACTGGGTCGAACCTGATCCGACGCCGGACTGCACCAACCAGGCCAAAGAGGTCAAACCAGTCCGCACATTTGAAAACGGGCAGGAAAACCAGATGATGCTGATCCGCGTTTGCGTAAAATACCGCCCCATCTTTCCGCTCACCGGGCTGGGTGACGCATTGACAAAGGACGGCGCCGGATATGCCGCGATGGTAAGCAGTTCCGCATTTGTGCAGGAGCCGTTGTGATGATTATGTCCTATTCGATCATGTCCTTTCTGCGCAGGTTCCGCGACGAAACGCGCGCCACCGTTGCGGTAGAGGCGGTGGTGATCCTGCCGCTTCTGTTCTGGGCCTACATGTCGATGTTCGTGTTCTTCGATGCCTATCAACAAACCAGCATCAACCAGAAAGCCGCCTTCACAATCGGAGACATGCTGTCGCGGGAAACGACGGCGATCGATAACGACTACCTCGATGGACTGGATGACATGTACAAGTTCCTTGCGCGCGCGGATCAAACCGCGCGCCTGCGCGTCACCGTGGTACGTTGGGATGGAAAGAAAGATAAATTCCGCCGCGATTGGTCGCAAGCACGCGGGAATGTCAGCGCTCTGACCAACTCGAACGTGGAGGATATGACCGATGTTCTACCCGTTGTTCCCGATGGCGAGCGGATCATCGTAGTCGAAACATGGTCCAACTATACGGCACCGTTCAACGTCGGCATCCTGTCGCGAGATCTGTACAATCGCGTGTTCACCCGCCCGCGTTTTGCGCCCAAGCTGGTTTGGGACTCCTGATACAACGCAGCGCTTGTGTCAGTCAGTTGTGCCGCGCTCCGCCAACAGCGCCTGCAGCGTGTCAGCCATGAACTTGGTCTGCGGCCGTGGCGTGACACCACCCACGCCGACGCGACGACCGATCCGCCACCACAGCCCCGGAAGCCACCTGCGCCCCAATGGCTCGGACAATCGCAGGATGAAACCGTTCGAAGGCTTGAACGCAAACATTCCACGCTCGATGCCGTTGATCATCTCAACCGGAGCGACCAAGGTGCCGTCACTCATGCGCAGACCATCCTTGGTCAGTTCAAGGTGCCATCGCGTTGCCCGGCGCATACTATCCGAAAGGATCAGTGCCGCCGCCCCGGTAACCAGAAGGAAAAGCTGCAACCACGTTTCCTGCGGGGGGGCAACCAGTGCAATGTAAAGCATCGCGCCACCCAGCCCCATCAGCATCCCGACGCCGATCACTCGCCGAACCCCTGTTGCACTGACGCTTGCCAGAACCTCCGGCGGCTCTCCCGACGCCCCGGTATGCTGCTGTCCCGTGGCCGGACCGCTCTCGCTCGTCATCGCATTGTTCCCTTCATTGTTCGCGCATTGACGCATAGCGCGCCACTCGCCCGGATGCGAGAGACAATGCACCGGGCTTCATTCTTACGCCGCCGAGACAGTCTTGCGCACCATGTCCCAGTAGACCTGTTCTACTTCTGTCACGCTCAGGCGGCCTGCGCTACGATACCAGGTGGTTACCCCGGTCAGCATGGCGATCACCGCCAAAGTGACGATCTTGCTGTCAGGCACCGAGAACACCCCGTCGCGCACGCCGTCGCGCAGGATCTGCTCCAGCTGATCCTCATAAGTGCGCCGCAAGCCTTCGATCACCTCGAAATTCTCGGGCGTCAGGTTGCGCAATTCCATGTATGACACGAATACCGCGTCCGGTCGCTCCAGGTGAAACCCGATATGAAACCGGGTGAATGCCTCCAGCCGTTCCATCGCGTCACGGCCCTGCACCAGTGCCGCGCGCGCGGCCAGCAATTCATCCATGTGCTCGCGCATCAGGTCGAATAACAGGCTTTGTTTATCGGTCGTGTAATTGTACAGCGCGCCTGCCTGCACGCCGACCTCGGCCGCAATCCGGCGCATGGATACGGCAGCATACCCGTGCCGCGCAAAAAGATGCAACGCCGCGCGATGGACCCGCGGACCTGTTATGTCCGAATGTGAACCCTGTGTTCTTGCCATGGCCCCTGCTTAACTGAACGCACGTTCATATCAAAGCCCTGTCTTGCATGACAGGCACGAGTGCGGCACACATGATGCACATCACGAACGGACGGACCCGCCCGATGCGCGCCTTTGCCTGCCTCATGACGATGACGTTACTGCTATCGGCCGCCGCCGGCTGCACGCAATTCCCCGCGCTGGACGATACAGTCACACCCCAAGCTACAGAAGCCCCTTATCCGGCTCTGGTGCCACTTGATCCGCTGCAGGTTGAGACACAGGGAAATACCGGCTCTGTTTCCGGCACCCAGGAACAAGCCCTGAAGGCGCGCGCCGATGCCTTGCGTGCTCGTGCAGCTGCGCTTCAAGCGGAATCGCCCTGATAGCCCCCGGCCCTGCATTTCTTCTGACCACAAACATCCCTGGGGGTCGTCGCAACACCCCCGATCCGGCGATTGCCGCGTTGCATGGCGGCCTTGAACCGGCTACATCCGCTCGCGATACCGCCAAAGAACCGACGCGATACAGACAACAAGACGAACGGGAGATCACGATGACACAGCCCCTGCGCCTAGGGATTGCCGGACTGGGAACCGTCGGTGTCGGCGTGATCCGCATCGTGCGCACACAAGCCGCCCTGCTGTCCGCCCGGACGGGACGGGACATCTTGATTAGCGCAGTGTCGGCGCGTAACCGCGACAAGGATCGCGGCGTCAACCTCGATCACTACGCCTGGGAAGACGACCCCGTCGCACTCGCCCGACGCGAGGACGTGGATGTGCTTGTTGAGCTCATGGGCGGCAGCGATGGCCCTGCCAAAGCTGCAACCGAGGCCGCGATCGAAGCGGGCAAGGACGTTGTCACCGCCAACAAGGCGATGCTTGCAATCCACGGACAGGCGCTGGCCGAAGCTGCCGAAGCCACCGGCCGCGTTATCCGCTTCGAAGCGGCGGTCGCCGGGGGTATACCGGTGGTCAAGACCTTGTCCGAGGGGCTGGCTGCAAATGCCATCACCCGTGTGATGGGCGTGATGAACGGCACATGCAACTACATCCTGACCCGCATGGAAGCCGAAGGGCTGGGCTACAACGCCCTTTTCGAGGAAGCTGCACGGCTGGGCTACCTTGAGGCCGACCCGATGCTCGACGTGGGGGGCATTGACGCCGGTCACAAGCTGGCGATCCTGTCTTCTATCGCCTTCGGCACACAGGTCAGCTTCGACACAATGGAATTGGAAGGGATTGACCGCGTCGCGCTAGAGGATATCCGTCATGCCGCCGACATGGGCTATCGGATCAAGTTGCTGGGCGTAGCGCAGATGACGGGCCGCGGGCTGGAACAGCGAATGTCGCCCTGTCTGGTTCCAGCAGCCTCGCCGCTCGGGCAACTCGAAGGCGGCACCAATATGGTGGTGCTCGAAGGCGACGCCGTTGGCCAAATCGTGATGCGAGGTGCCGGCGCCGGTGAAGGCCCGACCGCCAGCGCGGTGATGGGCGATGTCTGCGACATCGCGCGCGGCACCCGAGGCACTGTGTTTGGCCAACCCGCCACAACCCTGACACGGGCCAAGCCGGCCCGCACCGCACTGCCTGCGCCCTACTACCTGCGCATGTCGTTGCGTGATCGGCCCGGCACGCTAGCCAGGATCGCGGCGATGCTTGGCGAGGCGGGCGTTTCGATTCACCGGATGCGCCAATACGATCACACCGACGACAGCGCGCCGATCCTGATCGTGACCCACAAGACCACGCGCGCCGCCATCGACGCCGCGCTGGAGGCAATGCAGGCAACCGATGATGTAACCGAAAGCCCTGTCGCGCTGCGTATCGAAACGGTCTGAGCCGCACATCGCACCGATTGAAGGGGCCTCGGGGCGACGCGGCCGCTCGGGTAATGGGAAAGCACACCGTGAGTTTTCTGGGAGTAGACGCATCACTGACCGCACGCCGCTGGGTAGGGCCAGGCCAGGGGGTCGAACGCATGGCAGAAGCGATGGCGCAAGACACTGCCCTGCCGGCGCCCGTGTGCATGACACTGGCCCGACGCGGCGTTGCGTCCGAGGCCGCAGCGGCGTTTCTGGAGCCCCAACTGCGCGATCTGTTGCCCGATCCACGCGGCTTGCGCGATATGGAGAAAGCCGCAGCACGCTTTCTGACGGCAGTGGGCGACAGAACCAGGCGGATCGCGATCTTCGCCGATTATGATGTTGATGGCGGCACCTCGGCGGCGCTGCTGCTGGACTGGATGCGCCAAATGGGGCACGATGCCACGCTCTATGTCCCTGACAGGATCGACGAAGGGTACGGCCCGAACACGCCCGCAATGGAGCGGCTGGCACGCGCGCATGATCTGATCGTCTGTGTCGATTGCGGCACGCTCTCACACGAGCCAATCGCCGCCGCCGTGGCCTTGGGAGCCGATGTGATCGTTCTGGACCACCACCTTGGTGGTGAAACCCTGCCGCCCGCAATGGCGGTAGTGAATCCCAACCGGCAAGATGAAACCGGCGATCTGGGCCACCTATGCGCCGCAGCAGTTGTGTTTCTTATGCTGGTCGAGGCGGGGCGGCAGTTGCGCGCAGCGGGCACCCAGGGGCCGGATCTCATGGCGATGCTGGATCTGGTCGCACTGGCGACGGTCGCCGATGTCGCCCCCCTGACAGGCGTCAACCGCGCCTTCGTCCGGCAGGGCCTGCGCGTGATGGCCCGGCGCGAACGCCCCGGACTGGTGGCCCTGTGCGACGTGGCACGCCTGGACAAGACGCCGAACGCCTATCACCTGGGCTTTGTTCTGGGGCCGCGCGTGAACGCGGGCGGCCGTATCGGCAAGGCTGACCTGGGGGCGCGCTTGCTGGCCTGCACTGACATTGCCGAGGCTCGCGCCATGGCCGAGCGACTGGAAGAATTGAACACCGAACGGCGCGAGGTCGAGGCATCCGTGCGCGCCGCCGCCATGCAACAGGCCGAGGAACGCGGACTGGACGCGCCGCTGGTCTGGGCGGCCGGTGAGGGCTGGCATCCGGGCGTTGTCGGCATCGTCGCCTCGCGCCTGAAGGAGGCCACCAACCGCCCCGCCATCGTGATCGGGCTGGATGGCAACGAGGGCAAGGGGTCGGGCCGCTCCGTATCCGGCGTCGATCTGGGCGCGGCCGTGCAGCGGCTGGCGGCCGAAGGGCTACTGCTCAAGGGAGGCGGGCACCGCATGGCGGCGGGGCTGAGCGTGGCACGCGATCAGCTTGACCCGGCCATGGCACGCCTGTCGGAGCTTCTGGCGCGGCAGGGCGCGGGCGATGCCGGCCCCGCAGACCTGAGCATTGACGGCGTGCTGATGCCCGGCGCCGCCACGGTTGAGTTGGTCGAGCGGATCGAAGCCGCCGGCCCCTTCGGCGCGGGGGCCCCCGCACCGCGCTTTGCCTTTGCGGATATGGAACTGCGCTATGCCCGCAGGGTCGGCGACAGCCATCTCAAGATCCGCTTTGGCGATGGCATGGGCACCACCATGGACGCGATCTGCTTTGGCGCCTACGACACTGCAATCGGCACCGCACTGGAGAACCATGGCGGCAAACGTTTCCACTTGGCCGGGCGCCTTGAGATCAATGAATGGGGCGGTCGCAAGAGCGTTCAGCTCCGCCTCGAAGACGCCAGCCCCGCCACCGGCGACAGCGAGTAAAAAACTGCAAACCCGGCAAAATTTTCCCTTGCACGCCGGAGCCGCTTTGCCTAGATACCGCCTCACGCCAAGGCTGGCCCGTTCGTCTATCGGTTAGGACGCCAGGTTTTCAACCTGGAAAGAGGGGTT
>CAZOKA010000143.1:0-6419 GCA_964580265.1 uncultured Rhodobacterales bacterium
TCGTTGCAGCGCCCACCCGGCGGTCGGGCACCGCGCGGCTCTTCAGCCAATAGCCTCAACGTCCGCTTCAGGCCAGTCCTGACCTGCGCCACCGCCGCCCGCATCGGCGGCCCATGGTGACAGCCCTGCCGTCTAACCGCTTGCCCCGTATCCGCCGCTGTCCTACACAAAGGGCAGCAAGGCAAAAGGAGGCCACATGCGCCGCGTCGTCGTCACAGGATTGGGTATTGTCTCGTCCATCGGGAACAATGCCGAAGAAGTTCTCGCCTCGCTCGAGGCCGGGAAGTCCGGCATCACCGCCAACGAGGCGATGAAGGAACACGGGTTTCGCAGCCAGATCGCCGGCGACGTCAAGTTGAACGTGGCCGAGCACGTGGACAAGCGCACGCTGCGTTTCATGGGGCCGGGCGCCGCCTATGCCCATATCGCCATGGGCCAGGCAATCGCCGATGCCGGGCTGGAAGAGGCCGACATCGTGAACCCGCGCACCGGGCTGGTGGCCGGGTCGGGCGGGCCATCGACCAGCGCCATGCTGGCCGCGCACCAGACCGTTCTGGACAAGGGCAGCCCCAAGCGCATCGGCCCCTTCGCGGTGCCCAAGTGCATGTCCTCCACGATCAGCGCCAACCTGAGCACCGCCTACCGGATCAAGGGCATCAACTATTCCATCACCTCGGCCTGCTCGACCAGCCTGCATTGCATCGGCAACGCGGCCGAGCAGATCATGATGGGCAAGCAGGACGTGATGTTCGCCGGCGGCGGCGAGGAACTCGACTGGACCCTGTCGTGCCTGTTCGACGCGATGGGCGCGATGAGCGCGAAATACAACGACACCCCCGAGCGCGCCAGCCGCGCCTTTGACGCGGATCGCGACGGGTTCGTGATCGGCGGCGGCGGCGGCATGCTGGTGCTGGAAGATCTGGAGCACGCCCGCGCGCGCGGCGCGAAGATCTATGCCGAGGTGACGGGCTACGCCGCCACCAGCGACGGGCACGACATGGTCGCCCCCTCGGGCGAGGGTGGCGAGCGGGCGATGCGCCTGGCGCTGCAATCGCTGCCGGAGAATCGCAAGGTGGGCTATATCAACGCGCACGGCACCTCGACGCCGGTCGGCGACGTGGGCGAGGTCGAGGCGGTGCGCCGCGTGTTCGGCCAGGGCACGACGCCGCCGATCAGTTCGACCAAATCCATGACGGGCCACAGCCAGGGCGCCACCGGCGCGCAGGAGGCGATTTATTGCCTGCTGATGCTGGAGCACGATTTCATCGCCCCCTCGATCAATGTCGAAACGCTGGACCCCGAGATCGATCCCGCCGAGATCGCCACCACCCGCGTCGATAACGCGGGGCTGGACACGGTGATGACCAACAGCTTCGGCTTTGGCGGCACCAACGGGTCAATGCTGTTGTCGAAATTCCAGGGGTAAGGCACATGGGCGGAGCGATGGAGGGCAAGCGCGGCCTGATCATGGGGGTGGCCAATGACCGGTCGATCGCCTGGGGTATCGCCAAGGCGATGCACGCAGCCGGGGCCGAACTGGCCTTCACCTACCAGGGCGAAGCGTTCGGCAAGCGGCTGGAGCCGCTGGCGGCCTCGGTCGGCTCGGACCTGATGATGGACGCGGATGTGAGCGACGACGCCTCGCTCGACGCGGCATTCGACACGCTGGCGGGACGCTGGCCGACGATAGATTTCGTGGTCCATGCCATCGCCTATTCGGACAAGTCCGAACTGACCGGGCGGTTCATCAACACCAGCCGCGCGAATTTCCGCACCTCGCTGGAGATCTCGGCCTATTCCTTCATCGACGTGGCGCGCCGGGCGCACCCCCTGATGAAGGAA
Organism: uncultured Rhodobacterales bacterium; assembly: GCA_964580265.1. Classification (GTDB taxonomy): domain Bacteria; phylum Pseudomonadota; class Alphaproteobacteria; order Rhodobacterales; family Rhodobacteraceae; genus Sediminimonas. The sequence continues at coordinate 1,843 of CAZOKA010000143.1, forward strand.
AACGGTGGCACGCTTTTGACGCTGACCTACCAGGGCGCCAACCGTGTCACCCCCTATTACAACGTGATGGGCGTGGCCAAGGCGGCGCTGGAATCGGCCACGCGTTACCTGGCCAACGACCTTGGGCAAGACGGCATCCGCGTCAACGCGATCTCGCCCGGGCCGATGAAAACGCTGGCGGGTGCGGCCATTGGCGGCGCGCGCAAGACATACAAGCATACCGACCAGAACGCGCCGCTGGGCGGCAATGCCACGCTTGAGGCGGTGGGGGGCACGGCGGTTTACCTCGCCTCGGACGCGGGCGCGTGCACCACCGGCGAGATCATCCGCGTCGATGGCGGCTATCACGTCCTGGGGATGCCGCAGGCCGACAACATCTGAACGCAGCGCGCCGACCGCCAGTCGCGCGCGCCTTCATCTTCATCTTGCCCAAAATACTCCCGCCGGAGGCATCCGCCGCCGACAACGGGCAGCCCGTTCACCGCTCATCGCGCCGGGTCCGGCTCACTCAGCGTTTGCGGTCGCGGCGCGAGCTCATCGGCTGGAACGCCACGCCGACATGCGCCTCGCAATAGGGTTTGCCCGATTGCACCGGCAGACCGCAGAACCAGAAATCATCGGTCGCGGGGTCGCCGACCGGCCATTTGCAGGTGCGTTCGGTCAGTTCCATCAGCGACAGGCGCTTGGCTTTCTTCTCGATCTCGCTGACCTTGGCCAGCGCCTCGGGGCTGATCTCGTTGGCCGAAGGTTGCGGCGGCAGCGGTTGACCGGCCGGAATGATCGCCTTGCGCGTATGCGGCACCGTCACGCCGGCGCCGGGGGCGGCCTCGGCGGGTTCCTCATCCCCGGCGGGGGCGGCATCGTGGATCGCACCGGCCTTGGATTTGGCGGCGGCCTTGCGCGGCGGCGCGGCTTGCGCCTCGGCGCGGGGCGATGCGGCGGCGTCGGGTTTTGCCGGTTGCTTGGCCTTGGCCTCGGGCGCCGCGGCGGCGCCGCTGGTGCGGTTCGACAGGCCCAGCCGGTGCACCTTGCCGATCACGGCGTTGCGCGTGACGCCGCCCAGTTCCTTGGCGATCTGGCTGGCCGACTGGCCCTCGCCCCACATCTTCTTCAACAGCTCGACGCGTTCATCGGTCCAGGACATGCGATTTCCTTGATTCAGGGGCGGCCCAGCGCATCGGCGTTGGCCCCGTTATTTCTGACTGGCGCCCTATTCTAATCACTCATGTCTGAGTTACAAGGCGTCGAATCATCACCACGGGCAGGAGATACGCGATGCAGGACGGCATGGAAATGGGCGCGCGCCGCTTTGGACGGGTCAACTGGATGGGTCTGTACACGCTTGCCATGCGCGAGGTGCGCCGTTTCATGGCGGTACGCACACAAACGGTCCTGGCGCCGCTGGTCACGGCCGGTCTGTTCGTGATGATCTTCTCGATCGCGATCGGCCCGACGCGCGGCGACGTGATGGGGGTTGCCTTCACCACCTTCATCGCGCCGGGAATCCTGATGATGACGGTGATCCAGAACGCGTTCGCCAATTCGTCGTCCTCGATCGTCAGCGCCAAGATCCAGGGCAACATCGTGGACACGCTGATGCCACCGCTCAGCCCCGCCGAGCTGGTGCTGGGCTATCTTGCAGGGAGCGTGGCGCGCGGGTTGCTGGTGGCAGCGGTAATCTGGATCGGGCTGGCGCTGTTCCTGGGGATCGGCGCGGTGCATCCGGCCTGGGCGCTGGTGTTCGTGCTGCTTGGCTCGGCCTTCATGGGGGCGCTGGGGATCGTGACGGGCATATTCGCCAACAAGTTCGATCAGATGTCGGCGATCACCAATTTCGTGATCACGCCGCTGGCGTTCCTTTCGGGCACGTTCTATTCGGTTCAGGCTTTGCCGCCGGGCCTGCGCGAGGTCACCCATTTCAACCCGGTGTTCTACCTGATCGACGGGCTGCGCTACGGCGTGATCGGCGTGTCGGACAGTAACCCGGCGCTGGGCCTGGCGATCTGCGGCAGCGCGACACTGGCGCTGGGGCTGGTGGCCTGGACGATGTTCTGGCGCGGCTATCGGCTCAAGGCCTGAGCACATCGGCCAAGGGCGCTTTTGCGCTTGCATCGGGCGCGCCGGGCGCTAGGGTGCGCGCCATGACACGGATATGCGACATCGCCACCCTGCGACGAGGCCGCGCAACGCGCGCCTGACCGGCGCTATTGCGTGCATCCGCGCGGGCGTGCAGCGCCCTCGCCCCCGCCCTTCACAAACTTGACTAATGCCCGCTTGTGATGCACTCACAGGGCTTCTTTACCCGAGGAATATCAAGATGATCCCGTCCATTCTGCCGACCTATTCGCGCGCACCGCTGTCGTTCACCCATGGTGAAGGCAGCTGGCTGAGCACCGAGGACGGGCGACGTTTCCTCGACTTCGGGGCGGGCATCGCGGTGAACGCGCTGGGCCACGCGCATCCCGAGCTGGTCGCCGCCCTGACCGAACAGGCGGGCAAGCTGTGGCACGTCTCGAACCTCTACCAGATCCCGCAGCAGCAGGAACTGGCCGACAAGCTGGTCGAGGCTACCTTTGCCGACACGGTCTTCTTCACCAATTCGGGCACGGAATCGTGCGAATTGGCGATCAAGATGGCGCGCAAGCACTGGTCCGAGCGCGGACAACCCGAACGCACCCAGATCATCGCCTTCAACGGCGCGTTCCACGGCCGCTCGACCGCCGCGATCGCGGCGGCGGGCTCGGAAAAGATGACCGCCGGTTTCGGGCCGCTGATGCCGGGCTTCACGCACCTGGACTGGGGCGATCACGACGCCCTGCGCGCCGCCCTGACCGAGGATACCGCCGCCGTGCTGATCGAGCCGGTGCAGGGCGAGGGCGGCATCCGCCCCCTGCCCGACCAGTGCCTGCGCGGCCTGCGGGAGCTGTGCGATGAGACCGGCGCGCTGCTGATCCTGGACGAGGTGCAATGCGGCATGGGCCGCACCGGGCGGCTGTTCGCGCATGAATGGGCCGGCATCACGCCCGATATCATGATGGTGGCCAAGGGCATCGGCGGGGGCTTTCCGCTGGGCGCGGTACTGGCCACCGAACACGCGGCCAAGGCAATGGGCGCGGGCACCCACGGCTCGACCTATGGCGGCAACCCGTTGGCCTGCGCGGTGGGCAGCAAGGTGATGGACATCATCGCCGATCCGGCCTTCCTCGACACGGTAAGCGCGCGCGCGGGCCTGCTGCGCCAGCGGCTCGAGGGGCTGGTCGCCAGCCATCCCGACATCTTCGAAGAGGTGCGCGGCATGGGCCTGATGCTGGGCCTGAAGTGCCGTGCTGCCAATACCGACGTGTTGGCCGCCGCCTATGACCAGAACCTGATCACGGTCCCGGCCGCCGATAACGTGATTCGCCTGCTGCCGCCGCTCAACATCTCGGAAGACGAGATCGCGCAGGCCGTCTCGCGCCTCGACGCGGCCGCGGCCACCCTACAGAAGGCGCGCGCGTGATCTTCATCTTGCGATAAATACTCCGGGGGTGTGGGGGCTGGCCCCCACACCGACATTTCCAGAAAGCAAAACAGCGATGACTCATTTCCTCGATATCAACAAGACCGATCCGGCCGACCTGCGGCAGATGATCGACACCGCCCGCGCGATCAAGGATGCCCGGAGCGGCCGCCCCAAGGGCAGCACCGATGACGATCTGCCGCTTGACGGGCACATGGTGGCGCTGATCTTCGAGAAGCCCTCGACGCGCACGCGGGTATCGTTCGACGTGGGCGCGCGCCAGATGGGCGCGCAGACGATGGTGCTGTCGGGCAGCGACATGCAGCTTGGCCATGGCGAGACGATCGCGGATACCGCGCGGGTGCTGTCGCGCTACGTGGACATGATCATGATCCGCACGTTCGAGGAGGCGACACTGCTGGAGATGGCCGAACATGCCAGCGTGCCGGTGATCAACGGGCTGACCAACCGCACCCACCCCTGCCAGATCATGGCCGATATCATGACCTACGAGGAACATCGCGGCCCGATCAAGGGGCGCAAGGTGGTCTGGTCGGGCGACGGCAACAACGTCTTTGCCAGCTTCGCCCATGCCGCCGGGCGGTTCGGGTTCGACCTGACATTCACCGGCCCCGCGCCGCTGGACCCCGAGATGACGTTCGTCGAAGAGGCCCGCGCCGCCGGTGCGCGCGTCGAGATCGAGCGCGACCCGGCCAAGGCCGTCGAGGGTGCCGACCTGGTGGTCACCGACACCTGGGTCAGCATGCACGATCCGCAATCCGCGCGCGAGCGGCGCCACAACCAGTTGCGCGGCTACCAGGTGAACGCCGCGCTCATGGCCGGGGCCAAGCCCGACGCGCTGTTCATGCATTGCCTGCCCGCGCATCGCGATGACGAGGCGACATCCGACGTGATGGACGGCCCGCATTCGGTGATCTTCGACGAGGCCGAGAACCGCCTGCACGCACAAAAGGCGATCATGCGCTGGTGCCTGGGCAAGTGATGGCCTGGAGCGGACGTTGGGCAAACGGTTGCAGAGCCGCGCGGTGCCCGACCGCCGGGTGGGCGCAACAACGAT
>CAZOKA010000144.1:0-1552 GCA_964580265.1 uncultured Rhodobacterales bacterium
CCGCGGGATCGCCGCCGGTCCCATCATGCCACGATTCGATCAGACAGGGCGGCCCGGCGCGGCTCGGCGCCCCGCGGGATTGATTCCGCGCATGGCGCTATATCGAATGGCAGCAACAGGCCAGCACCGGAAGGGGCGCCAAGTTGGCGCCCCTTGATGTCTGCGCCGATGTGGCCTTGATCATTCGATGGTCTGGACCAGTTTCCACGAACCGTTCTCGACGACCGAGACATAAATCTCGGACGCGGCGACGTGGTCATCCTCGCTCATGCTCACGTTGTTGCCGGCGATCTCGTCGGCATAGTCCAGCCCTTCCATCGCGGCGATGAACTTCTCTCGTGTCGGCTCGGGGCCGGCGGCCTCAAGCGCGCGCACCAGGATCTCGGCGGCCGAGCGCCCCAGAAGCGCGCCGGTCCCGGGGAAGTTTTCGCCCGTCTCCTCGGTGTAGGCCTTGACCCATTGCGCCACTTCGGGCGTGTCCATGCGCGCCTCCAGATCCTGCCAGCCGGCACCGGCATAGAGGCCGCCCATCACGCCCTGTTGCGCAAGCCCCTTGGCCACGACGGTATGAAATCCCGCGCTGGAGGTCAGGAAGTTGATGTCTTCCATCCCCATCTTGTGCGCGGTGGCAACCACGTTGATCGTCTGCCCGACGCCAAGCGCCAGGCCGACCGTGTCGCAGCCGCCCTCGCGGATCTTGCCCAGGGCGCCAGTGAAATCGCTTTCATCGGGTTTGTGCTTGGTCTCGACCCCGAATTCGGCCCCCACCTCGGCCGCGGCATCCTTGACGCCCTGCTCGATTTCGGCACCGAAATCGGTAGGCAGATACATCAGGCAAAAGGTCTGCGCGCCCTGCTCGTTGGCCAGGTAGGTCGCCGTGGCCTTCACGCCGTCATAATAGGATGCCGTGCCTGCGAATTTCCATGGCGCGGGCGGGTCGATCATCTGCCGTGCCGCCGTCAGCGGGCTGACGTTGGGGATGCCCTTGGGCTCCATCAGCTTGAACATGGCAAGGTTGTGCGGCGTGCCCAGGTTGAGCAGCATCGCGAACACCTCATCGCGGTTGATCAGCTTGTTCGCCGCCTGCACCGCGCGCGGCACCTGGTAGCCGTGATCCTCGACGATATAGGTAATCTCGCGTCCATGGACGCCGCCATCGGCGTTGATCTCGTCGAAATAGAGCTTGGCCGCCGTCACGGCGGGCACCGAGAAGGGCGCGAAAATGCCCGACAGGTCGTGCGAGCCGCCAATCCTGATTTCCGTATCGGTCACGCCGTTCTCGGCGGTGGCCGCTGCGCCCGCTCCCAGTGACAGGGCTGCGGCGGCAGCTATTGCCTTGACTGTCTTCATTGTCTTTCCTCCCGTTTGGATTTCAATTGCCTATCGTATTTCCGTCTGCCCGTCGCCTCCTCCTGCGCCATGGCTAATACATACTGTTTATCAGGTCCGCGTGGCGCTGGTTCACATAATTGCGCTTGAGCTTCATCGTCGGGGTCAATTCCTCGTCCTCGGCGGTCAGCAGGATGTCGATCAGGCGGAAATCCTTGATCTG
>CAZOKA010000144.1:1652-6410 GCA_964580265.1 uncultured Rhodobacterales bacterium
TCGGCGGTCTTGTCGGGCTTGTTCCAGTAGCCCTTGAACACCGCCGGCCCCTTGACCTGCAATTCGCCATCCTCGGCGATGCGCAATCCCAGCCCCGGCAAGGGCGGGCCGACCGTGCCGATATGGTTGTCATCGACCGGGTTGACGGTAGCCACGCCCGAGGTTTCGGTCATGCCGTAGCCCTCGATCAGGTCCACGCCGATGGCCGCGAACCAGCGGATCAACTCGGGCGAGATCGGCGCCGCGCCCGAGGTGCAGCGCCGTGTGCGCGCCAGCCCCACGAGGTTGCGCAGGTTGCGCAGCACCAGCAGATCGGCCAGCGCCAGGTTGAGCCGTGCAAGCATCCCCATGGCGCGCCCCTCTTCGCGCGCGGCCACGCGGCGCAGCCCGGCATCCACCGCCCAGTCGAAGGCGGTGCGCCCGATCCATCCCGCCTCGGACCGCATGATCGTTATGCGGCTATACACCTTTTCCCAGATGCGCGGCACGCCGGTAAAGCTGTTCGGGCTGACCTCGCGCAGGTTGTCGAAAACCGTCTCGGGGCTTTCGGCAAAGTTCACGCGGCATCCTGCGAATATGGGAAACTCGACCGAGATCAGCCGCTCCAGGACGTGACATAGCGGCAGGAAGCACAGCAATTCGTCGTCGCGGTCATAATCCAGAAGCTGCTGTCCCGCCGACAACTGGTAGATCATGTTGCGATGCGTGATGATCGCGCCCTTGGGCGGGCCGGTGGTGCCAGATGTGTAGATCAGCATCCGCGGGTCGGTCGGTTGCACGGCTTTCAATGCGGACTCGAACCGATTGGTATGTACGGTCAGTTCCTCCTCGCCGATATCGAGCAAATCATCAAGGAACATCACCTGCGGATCGTGGAAATCGGCCAGGCCTTCGCGATCGAACACGATCACCTTTTCCAGGCCGGGCATCTGGCCGCGCACCTCAAGGAACTTGTCGAGTTGTTCGTCATTCTCGACGAACAGGAACGCCGCGCCCGAGTCGTTGACGAGATAGGCAAGCTGTTCGGCGCTGTCAGTGGTATAGACCCCCGAAGGGATGCCCCCGACAGCAGCCACGCCCAGATCGCAATAAAGCCACTCGCGCCGATCCTCGGACAGGATCTGCACCGCCTGCCCCTTTTGCAGACCCAGCGACAACAGCGCCAGGCCGATGCAGCGGGCGCCATGATAATAGTCGCTCCAGGTATAGGCCTGCCAGATACCCAGCTTCTTTTCGCGGTGCGCCACCCGCTCGCCCATTTCGCCGCAGCGCTTTGCCCAGAGCCCGACAATCGTGTCGCAGCCGTCCAGGATGATCGGCTCATCGTCCGGAATGATCCTTTGATCGCCCTGCGCCACGCTCACCTCCATGTTTTGCGCCGCTTCCAGCGTTTCTGGCCGCGCTGCCCCGCGTCCTGGCGGCCAAGATAGAATTCCTGGATGTCCTCGGAATTTCGCAACTCCTCGCTGCTGCCGGCCATCACGATGCGCCCCATTTCCAGAACGTAGCCCTTGTGCGCGGTTTGCAGCGCCACGTTGGCGTTCTGTTCGACCAGGAGCATGGTTACGCCGCGCTCTTCGTTCAGTCGCTTGATGATCCCGAAGATCTCTTGTGTCAGGAGCGGCGACAGGCCAAGCGACGGCTCGTCCAGCAGCATCAGCCGCGGCCGCGCCATCAGGCCGCGCCCTATCGCCAGCATCTGCTGCTGCCCGCCTGACAAAAGACCCGCAGACTGCGCGCGGCGCTCCTTGAGCACGGGAAAATAGGAATAGACGATCTCCATATCCTCTGCGATGCCGCCGCCGCGGCGGCTGTATGCGCCCATGCGCAGATTTTCCTCGACCGTCAGGTAGGGAAACACCTCGCGCCCCTCGGGCACATGGGCCATACCCATCTTCACGATCTTGTCCGGCTCCATCCCTTCGATCCGGGTGCCTTCGAATTCGATCTGACCCTTTTCCGGGTCCATCAGGCCCGACACGGTTTTCATCAGGGTCGTCTTGCCCGCGCCATTGGCCCCGAGGATGGTGACGATTTCGCCTTTCTGGACATCAAGCGTCACGCCCCTGAGCGCCATGATCGCCCCGTAAAACGTCTCGACGTTGCGCACCTGAAGCACCGTGTCGGTCATTGTGCCACCTCCGTGCCCAGGTAGGCCGCCTGCACGCCTGCATCGGCCTGCACCTGCGATGGCGTTCCCTGCGCCAGCGGCTTGCCGTTGGCCACGGCCAGCACCCTGTCGGACACCTGCGCGACGAGGCGCATGTCATGCTCGACCATCAGCACCGTCAGCCCCATGTCGCGGCGCATGTCCTCGATCCAGAACGCGACGTCCTGGCTTTCCTCGACCGACAGCCCCGAGGCCGGCTCGTCCAGCAGGATCAGCTTGGGCCCGACGGCCAGCGCGCGGCCGATCTCGACCACCTTGCGCACGCCGTAGGGCAGGCCGGCGATCATCTTCTCGCGGTAGGCCTCAAGCTCCAGAAACTCCATCACCTCTTCGACGCGGCGGCGATGCGCGCGCTCGGCGCGGCGCACGGCGGGCAGGAACAGCATATCCTGAACGAAGTTGGTGCTGCGATGCGTATGGCGCCCCATCAGCAGGTTATCCAGCACGGTGGAATGATCGAACAGTTCGATATTCTGAAACGTGCGCGCGATACCCAGCGGCGCCACCTGGTGCGCCTGCAACCCGGTGATATCCTTGCCGTCGAACCTGATCGTGCCGCGGGTGGGTTTGTAGATGCGCGATATCAGGTTGAAGATCGTCGATTTGCCCGCGCCGTTCGGCCCGATGATCGAGAACACCTCGCCCGGCGCCACGCTGAAGGACACGCCATCGACAGCCTTGACCCCGCCAAAATGGATCGCCAGATCCTCGACCTCCAGTAGGCTCATTTCTGACGCTCCGTCTTGAGGTAGGATTTCTGCCGGCGGAACATGTCGCGGCGGGCCAGCGGGAACAGCTCGAACCAGACCTTTGTTTTCAGCCAGCGGCCATAAAGGCCCGTCGGCTCGTATATGATGAAACCCACGAGGATCATCGCGAACAACATCGTGTCCAGCCCCGGCATGCCGCCGATATCCAGGCCAAGGCTATCGCGCGCGACGCCGCGCAGGATCGCGATGAGCTGCGGCACGGCGGTGATCAGGATCGCGCCGAAAAACGCCCCCTGGATGAAGCCCAACCCTCCGATGGTGACTACCAGAAGCAGGTTGATCGAGATGAAAACCGAGAACAGCTCGTAATTGAAGAAGGCGATGTAGTGGCCCATCAACGCCCCCGCGAGGCCCGTCATGGCACAGGAGAGGCCAAAGGCCAGCGCCCGCGTGCGGGTGACGTTGATCCCGAGCGCGCGCGCCGAGACCTCGCTGTCGCGCACGGCGAGGAAACTGCGCCCGGTGGGGCTGCGCAGCAGGTTGGCGTATCCCCATGTCACCGCCACCACCACCGCCAGGCACAGCCAGTAGAAGTGATCAAGCTGCCCGTAGCGGTCGAAGCTGATACCCCCGATCTCGATCGCGGGGGCCATGATGCCGCCCACACCGCCGGTGATCGGCTCGAGGATGATGATCATTTCCTCGACGATCACGAACAGGGCCAGCGTCGCGATGGCCAGGTAGATGCCCGACATCCGCACCGCCGGGATCGCCACCAGCGCGCCGAACAGGCCCGCCGCCAGCGCCGCAGCGGGGAAGGTCACAAGAAACGGCAGGCCGGCGTTCATCAGCGCCGCATCCGTGTAGGCCCCGATGGCCAGGAAAGCGGCGTGGCCCAGGCTGACCTGTCCGCTGTGGCCGACCAGCAGCATCAGGCCCATGCCCGCCAGCGCCCAGATCAGGGTGTTGGTGGCCTCGGCCAGGTAATATTCGCCCACCAGGAAGGGCAGCGCGGCCATTACGGCGACCAGCGCCGCGATACGGGCGCGGGACCAGCCATCCTTGTGCAGGTCGATGTCGCGGTCATAGCTGGTCTTGAAGATCACTTTCATGCGCTCAGACCTTCTTGGCGTGCATTTGGGCGAACAGGCCGTTGGGCCGGGTCACCAGCACTGCCAGCATGATGATGTAAGGGGACATCTGGCTGACCCCGCCGGGCAGGTATCGCGCCGCCAGTGGCTCGACCACGCCGATCAGGATGCCGCCGAGCAGCGCGCCGGGCAGGCTGCCGAAGCCGCCGATCACCGCCGCCGCGAAGGCCTTGATGCCCAGCAGGCCGACATTCGGGTCGATCGCGCCCTTCGAGGCGAAGAGAACCCCGGCGATGGTGGCGACCACGCCCGACAGGCCCCAGATGATCGAATTGATGCGCCGCACCGGCACGCCGACGATGTAGGCGGCCATCTGGTTCTGCGAGGCGGCCTGCGCGGCCAGGCCGATGCGGGTATAGGCGAAAAAGCCCCACAAGGTGAGGGTCAGCAGGCCGGTCACAAGAATGGTGACGATATCGGCGACCCCGATGTTGACACCCCCCATCGACAGGTTGCGCCCGGCAAAGGGTGTTTCCAGCACCAGCGGAGAGTAGCCCCAGATCGACCCGGCGATGAAACGCAGGACGAAGCCGAGGGCGATGGTGAGGATCACGAGAGCGAACTGGGGCTGGCCGAAAATCTGGCGCACGATGAAACGGTCGATCCCGTAACCGACCCCACCCATCAGGGCGGCGGCCAGCAGGACACCGGGGATGAAGGCCAGGCCGAAGTGATCGGAATTGACGAAGCCGAGGGCGATGAAGGCGCCCAGCATCATCATGTCGCC
>CAZOKA010000145.1:0-6385 GCA_964580265.1 uncultured Rhodobacterales bacterium
GGATGCCGCTTGCGGAACACGAAGATGCCGCGCGCGTCTGCGCGGATCTCGTCCAGACCGCCCAACCTTGAAATCGCCTGGGTCAGGGTGACCGTGTCCTGCGACAGGTCGATCACGTCCGGTTTCCTGATCTGGCCCAGAAGATAGGCTTCCTGTGCCTGCCGGCGCGGTACGTTTATCACGTCGCCATCCTGCAGGGTGGGGTTGTTGCGGCGCATTCCCTTGTTAAGAAACCCTGCCAGGTCAACACGGTAACGCCGGTTCCCGCGCTGTACGGTGATTGCGCGCGCATCGCCGAATTCGGTCAGGCCGCCCGCTTCGCTAATGGCAGCGGCCAGGGTCAGTGGCGTGGTGGTCAGCGGCTGCCGGTTGGGATTCTTGACCTCACCCGAAACAACCACCTTTTGCGAGTTGAAAGCGGCAACGCGGACTTCCAGTTGCGGATCGGGAATGTAGGTGGTCAAGCGTCCCGTCAACTCGCTGCGAATATCTTCCAGTGTGCGGCCTTTTGCCATCACCTGCCCGACATAGGGAAAGAAGAAGGTGCCGTCGGTCTGCACCCGGAACCCGCTTTCCTCGGCGGTGCGCTGCGGCCCGGCCGGCAGAGTCAACTCGGGGTGATCGAACACGATCACGCTGATGATATCGCCCACGCCGACGCGGTAATTCCAGCCGCTGCCAGTGGGGATGTTCGACTGGACATGGCGCCGTGATGGCCGCGCGAAACTGTTGATATTGGTTTCATTCAGGCGGATGATCTCGACGTCTTCGGGGATATCCGCCTGTGCACCCGACGTGACCGGAAAGCTGACAAATCCTTCGGTGCAGGCCACCAGGCCAAGCGCTGTCGCCAAGACAAAAATGAAACTTCGCATTGCAATCCTTCGAACGCCTTCAACCGCATTCAGTAGCCCGAACCACCCGTTCCCGCAACCGTCGCCATGGTGACGCTCGGAAATTTCATCCAAGTGTTGTTGTCCTGACGCCTTGGCCCAAGTCAGTATCGCGATCCACCGATCGTAGCAACCTTGGGATAGCGGGGGCGCGGATAACACTCGGGTAGGTCTGGGTCTGCAGCCTGTCGCGCAGGACAGCCCGCCGACGCCGGCCATGCCGGTACAGATTGCGGCATCGCGCAAATGTACATATATCTGGCCGCACCAGACAGGCGCGCAAGCAAGAAGGATGCCCGCATGCAGACCGCCCCTCGAAAATCCGGCCCGCGGTCGATCCTTTTCGTTACCGGCACGCGGGCGGATTTCGGCAAACAGCAGGCGCTGGCGGCCCCTGCACGCGATGCCGGCCACGAGGTGACTTTTTTCGTCACCGGAATGCATATGCTGGAACGCTACGGCCTGACCAAGCTGGAAGTGCACCGCATGGCAGGCGTGGGCGTTCACGAGTTTCTCAACCAACGCGTTGGCGATGCGCAGGATACCGTGCTGGCAAAGACGGTGCTGGGGTTTTCCGATTACGTCGCCGAACACCGCCCTGACCTTGTGGTGGTTCATGGCGACCGGGTCGAGGCGCTGGCCTGTGCGCTGGTCTGCGCCACAAACTACATTCGCTGCGCCCATATCGAGGGCGGCGAGGTGTCAGGAACCATCGACGAGATGTTCCGCCACTGCAATACCAAGCTGGCAAGCCACCATTTCGTAAGCTCTCGTCAGGCGGCGCGCCGGGTCATGGCGCTGGGCGAGGCACGCGAGGCGGTCAAGGTGATCGGCTCTCCCGAACTGGATTTTCACGCCGGGCCGTCGGGCGTGACGCTTGAGGACGTGCGTGCGCGTTATGAAATCCCGTTCGACAGCTATGGCATCTGCACCTTCCACCCCGTCACCTCGGAGCAGGACAGCATCGGCGCGCAGGCTCAAGCCCTGTTTTCCGCGCTCGAAGCCTCGGGGCGGAACTTTGTTGTGATCCTGCCCAACAACGACCCCGGCGCCGATGCGATCACGCGGGTGATCGCCGAACTGCCGGCCGAACGGTTTCGGGTGCTGCCATCCATGAGGTTCGCGCATTTTTCCGAGTTGATGAAGAACGCCGCCTGCATCGTGGGCAATTCATCGGCCGGGGTGCGCGAGGCACCTTTCCTGGGCATCGCGTCGCTGGATATCGGTACGCGACAGACCAATCGCGCGCTCAGTGCGTCCGTGCACCACGCGCGGGCATCGAACCAGGCGGCGATCAGCGCTTTCCTGCGCGAGGCCTGGGGGCGGTCCTATCCCGCCAGTACCGAGTTCGGCGGCGGTGCGGCAGCGCGGAATTTCCTGCGCGTGATCGAAGACCCGGCGTTCTGGGATCAGCCGTTGCAGAAAACCTTCAACGATCCCCTGCCCGAGGCTGCATCGTGACCGCACGCAATGCCATCGCCATCATCCCGCTAAGGGCAGGGTCCAAGGGCCTGCCGGGAAAGAATACCCGCCTGCTTGCCGGTCGCCCCCTCTATGCGCATGCGATTGCGCAGGCGCACGCGGCGGGGGTCAAGCAGGTTCTGATTTCCACCGATATCAAGGAGCTGATTGGCCCCCGTCTTGCGCCCGGTGTTACGGTCTTGCCGCGCCCCGCGGACCTGGCGGGCGACGAGGTGCCGATGGATGCGGTCCTGTCTCATGCCTTGTCGCACGGGGTGACAGGCCCGGCGCAGGTAATGCTGTTGCAAGCTACCTCGCCGCTACGGCAGGGCAGGGATATCACGGCCGCGATGGACCTGCACGACACCGGCGAATTCGACCTGGTGCTCAGTGCCACGCAGGCAAATTCCGGGGTGCTGAAATGGGGCCGCCGGGGCGAGGGGGGGCAATTCGTGCCGCTGTCCGAACCTGCGCATTGCTTTGCCAACCGCGCCAGCTTGCCACCGGTTTATCGGCCCAACGGCGCGGTTTACGTGTTCGATGCTGACTGGTTTCGCCAAAGCGGCACTTTGGCGGGCGGGCGTATCGGCATGATCGAGATGCCGCCGGAGCGATCGCATGACATCGACACGCTGGCCGATTTCGAAACGGTCGAAGCCCTTCTGGAAGGCGCGCCAGTCACGGATGAATAGCGCAGATATGCTTGTCGCGGCGCGGCATGCAGCAATGTGACCGATAGGTCGCGCTATCGCTTTGATGTCCGCTTCTGTTATCTGGCAGACTATGTGCACCGAACGAGTTGTGCGAGGCTCTTTGCGCCGGGCGTGTAAGGCAGGGCATATTCGGGGGCATGGTGCGCGCAGGATTGAACGAAGATGTTGGGCGATTGGCCGCGTACCCCATCGGTGCGCGGGGTGTGGTGAGGTCATGAGCACGCGGACCCGTTCAAGCCTGTTCGATCACGCCTGGCGTTATGGCGTCGTAGGGGTGATCAACACCATAGTGGGGTTGTCTGTAATCATGGCCCTGCACATCGTTGTAGGTTTGGGCGTGATCGTCTCGAATATCGCCGGTTATACGCTGGGCTGGGCGCTGTCATTTATTTTGAACAGGTCATGGACATTCGCCCATGACGGGCCTGCCGCCAGGGCCGCTTTGGCCTGGGTTGTCCTCGTCTTGTTCGCGTTTGGCGCAAACCTGTTGATACTCGCCGGATTGCAGGTGCTTGGCTTCGTATACAGCATCGCGCAGATTGCCGGAAGCGCCGCCTACAGTGTAATCGTTTTCATCGGAGCACGATATGTCATATTCAACCGCGGGCGTTGATGGGCCTGCTCCTTCGGCGGGTGTGCGTCCGCCTCCGACCTTGTCCATCGTCGTGCCCTGCCACAACGAGGCGGATGGTCTGCCGGCCCTGTTCGCGCATCTTGAGCGGCTGAACGACGACATGCTGACGCGCGGATTGATCCCGCGTCCGGTTCAACTGATCCTGGTCGATGACGGATCGCGGGATGCAACATGGGACGCGATCCGCCACGCGCACACGACGCTTCCCCTCACCGGGGTCAGGCTGTCGCGAAACCACGGCCACCAGAGCGCGCTTCTGGCCGGGCTGACGCAGGTTGCCACCGATGCCGCCGTCAGTATGGATGCCGACCTTCAGGACGATCCCGAAGCCGTGATTCCCATGGTCGAAGCCTATCTGAATGGCGCTGAAATCGTCTATGGAGTACGCGGCACCCGCGACGTTGACACATGGTTCAAACGCAATTCCGCGCGCCTCTACTACAAGGCGATGCGGGCGCTGGATGTCGATCTGATCCCCGATCATGCCGATTTCCGCCTGATGAGCCGCAAGGCGCTGTCGGCGCTGGCGGAGTTCGACGAAACCAACCTGTTCCTACGCGGCCTCATTCGCAAGCTGGGGTTCGCGTCCGAGACAGTGACCTACGATCGGGGTCGTCGCACGACCGGCCAAAGCAGCTACCCCATCGGAAAAATGATTGCCCTCGGAATCGAAGGGGTGACATCACTTTCGGTGCGCCCCCTGCGGCTTATCACCGTTTTCGGTTTTGCCGTGGCGGCGATGGCGATGCTGTTCAGCCTGTATTCGCTGGTTGTCTGGGCCAATGGGCAAACGGTTCCGGGGTGGACCTCGATCGTGCTGCCGCTGAGTTTGCTGGGTGGTGCACATTTGATCGCGCTGGGGATCATCGGCGAATACATCGGCAAGATCTACCGCGAGACCAAGCGCCGCCCGCGCTTCATCATTGACGAACTCGTGCACACCGATCCGCGCGCGCATGCCGAGCGGGGGAAAGGGGCCAACTCCGCCAAGGTGCCTAGATGAGCGTTACCCCCGTGAAGGGGGAACTGGCCCCCGTCATTCGCGGCGCAGTCTGGCCGCTGGCCGCCTTCATCCTTGCCGCGATAGCAAGCGCCGCGCCGATCCTTGCGCATCTGCACCTGCCGTTGGTCGATCTGCCCAACCACATCGCGCGGCTGCACGTCGCCGCCGCCGACGGCAGCGGACCGCTTGCGCACTACTACAGCTATACCCCCGCGCTGGTCCCGAATTCCGCGGCCGATCTCATATGGCGAGGGCTGGGGTATCCAGGGCAAGCAGAGCGTTTTGCCCAGATCCTTATGGCAATCTCAGCAGTCAACCTGATCGCTGCCGCGATGGCGCTTGCCCGCGTCGTGCACGGGCGTTGGACCATATGGTCGGCGGCGGCTGCGCTGCTGGTTTTCAGCGGCCCGTTTTTCTGGGGGTTCCAGAACTTCGTTTTCAGCCTGCCGTTCTGCCTATATGGGATGGCGATGTGGCTGGCCCTCGAGGCACGGCCTTCTGGCTTGCGGCTGGCCATCTTCTTGCCGGTCGCGGCTGGCCTGTACCTGTTCCATTTCTACGCTTTCGCAATACTCGCCATTGCGGTTTTCGGCCGAGAAATTCAGCGGGGCTTCATGGTCGAAGGGCCCATGGGTGCACGGTTCTTGCGGCTTTCGCGCGATATGATCCCGTTTGCTTTGCCGGTGTTGTGGCTGGCGGGGACGATCCTGACGGGGCCGCCTTCGCCCGCCGGTAGCTACACGTCCTATGGTGGTTTGCAGTTCTGGATCATGGCGCTGATGTCGCCCTTGAACGCGCCCAACACCGGCGAGATGCCGATCATGAATGGGCTAGGGGCGATTGGCTTGATCCTTCTGGGTTTTTTCTTCTTCAGCCTGTTTCTTCGTCGCGGGCCGCGCCTGTCGCTGGCCCCGCGACTGATTGGCCCCGCGGTTGCCCTTGCGGTAGCCGCAATCCTGGCGCCGTTCTGGCTCAACGGGGTGGCTTTCAGTAACATCCGCGTGCCGGTGTTGCTGTGTGCCCTGTTGATTGCGGGCAGCGTCTGGCGGGATCTGACCCGTTGGCAGGGTGTGGCGATCACGACGCTGATTGTGCTGTTGATCGCGGCGCGGGGCGTTGCCTTCGATCGCTTTGCCGCCGGGTATGAGGCGGATGTCGCCGATATGCTGGCTGCGACAGAAACCTTGCCGGCTGGTGCTCGTGTGTTGCCATTACGCGCGCCTGGGCGGGAATTCGATCCTCGTTTCTTTCACCTGCAAGGGCTTTTGGTCGCCAGGCGGAACGCCTTCGTGCCGACCCTGTTCCAGGGCGTGCACGCGATGCAGGTCAGGGACCGCTGGCAAGACTACGCCGACCCGCTCCACACCTCGATCGGCCTGCGGCGCGTGATGGAGGCGGACGATATTTCCGATGTGCCGCGCTTTGCGTGGAAATGGGAGCGAAAATTCACCCATGCGCTGCTTATGGGTCACACTGACTCGTCCTTGAAGGACGACCCGCGCCTCGCACCTGTCAGCACCCAAGGGCGTTTCACCCTTTTCCGCATCGTGCCGGAAGGCACGCCCGACTGACCCGCGCCCGCTATCGGGGCAGCGGCGTTGGTGCCACTGCGCCCGCGCTGCCCGCCAACAGGCCAGCCTGCCGCACGATGTCGGCGATATGCGCCAACTGCTCGGTCAGC
>CAZOKA010000146.1:0-6354 GCA_964580265.1 uncultured Rhodobacterales bacterium
GAGCCACAATCGTTGTTGCGCCCACCCGGCGGTCGGGCACCGCGCGGCTCTTCAGTCAATAGCCCAACGTCCGCAACAGGCCATTCATTCACCCCGCCCGCACGGCACCGCCGTGCTGGAATGGGTCAGCGACCGTCCTTGCGGTATGGCCGTGCGGCCCGGCTTCACTCTGGCCGGACGCGCGCGCCGGTCTTGTTGGCAAAGGCTTCCAGCCGCTCGTTCGAGGCAGGCTGCGTGTTCACGATCCCGGCCAACACGGATTCGGCATAGGACGCATCCAGCGCCGACATGTTCTGCATGTGGCTGATCCCCGAACAGATCGCGAAATTCGACAGCGGCGGATTGGCGGCAGCAGCGCGGGCCAGCTCCATTGCCTTGGCCTCGCTGTCCTCCACGAGGTACTGGCACAGGCCCACCTGCACCGCCTCATCGCCCTGGTAGATGCGGCCGGTCAGCATCATGTCGATCATCCGCGCCTTGCCCACCAGGTCGGCCACGCGAATGGTGGCGCCGCCGCCGGTAAACAGACCGCGCTGTCCCTCGGGCAGGGCGAAATAGGTGCCCTGATCCGCCACCCGCACATGCGCCGAAGAAGCCAACTCCAACCCCCCCCCCACAACCGCGCCCTTCAGCGCGGCGATGATCGGAACACCGCCGTATTCCATCTTGTTGAACGCCTCGTGCCAGCGCAGGCACAGGTGCATGAAATCCTCGGGGCGGCGCTGCTCGGTGTGATGCTCGACCAAGTCCAGCCCGGCGCAGAAATGCGTGCCATCGGCGCGCAGGACCACGGCACGCGCCCCGGCCCGCGGCAGGCGCGAGAACACCTCGATCAATTCCTCCACCGTGTCGGCGTTGAGCGCGTTGCGCTTGGCCGCACGCGCCAGCGTCACGACGGCAATGCCGTCCTCGTCCACTTCAAGCCGCAGGTTGTCCAGCGCCAGGTCTTTGAGAAGGTCCATAGGTGTTCTCGTCTTGTTGCTATTTCAGGGGATGGGCAGGCCCGGTGCTAGCCCAGCTTGGCCAGCCGCGCGGCGCGCAGGCGCGCGAAATCGTCCCCCGCGTGATAGCTGGACCGCGTCAGCGGCGTGGCCGATACCATGAGGAATCCCTTGCCATAGGCCGACTTCTCGTAGCCCGCGAATTCCTCGGGGGTGACGAATCGTTCCACGGCGTGATGCTTGGGCGTGGGTTGCAGGTATTGCCCGATGGTCAGGAAATCGACATCGGCCGCGCGCATGTCGTCCATCACCTGCCGCACCTGCGGCGCCTCCTCCCCAAGGCCGACCATGATACCGGATTTGGTGAACATCGCCGGGTCCAGTTCCTTGACCCGTTGCAGCAGGCGCAGGGAATGGAAATAGCGCGCGCCGGGGCGCACCTCGGGGTAAAGGCCCGGCACCGTCTCCAGGTTGTGGTTGAACACGTCCGGCTTCGCCGCCACCACGGTTTCCAGGACCTCGGGCGCGCATTTCAGGAAATCGGGCGTCAGGATCTCGATCGTGGTTCCGGGGCTGCGGTGGCGGATCGCGCGGATCGTTTGCGCGAAATGCTCGGCGCCGCCATCCTCCAGGTCGTCACGGTCCACGCTGGTGATGACAACATGGTTGAGGCCCAGCTTCTGCACCGCGTCGGCGACGCGGCCGGGCTCGAACACATCAAGCGCGTCGGGCCGCCCGGTGGCGATGTTGCAAAAGGTGCAGCCGCGCGTACAAATGTCGCCCATGATCATCATGGTGGCATGTCCCGCGTTCCAGCATTCGCCGGCGTTGGGGCATCCCGCCTCTTCGCACACGGTGGTCAGGTTGTGCTCGCGCATGATGCGGTGCGTTTCGGCATATCCCTTGCCGCCCGGCGCCTTGACCCTGATCCAATCTGGTTTCTTGGGCTGAGCGTTGTCGGGGCGATGCGCCTTTTCGGGGTGGCGCTGTTCAGGGATTTTAATATCTCGCGGTGCCATGAACGCTCCTCCGTGGGCTATCGAGTTGTACATAACCGGAATGTGCGCAGGTTCCAATATCGCTTGCACAGAATTTCGCCGCGACCCTGCGGCACAGTCGCCGCGCAGTGCACGCTTGCATCGCCCGCGCACGGATGGTCAAACCACGAAAGCCGCGCTATAGCGGGGCCAGCCAATTACAGGACACCGCCATGGCCCAGACAGAAACCGATACCGCGCCGGAGGCGCCGCAGATCTACCTGATCACCCCGCCCCAGATCGATCTGGAGGGCTATCCCGACCTGCTCGCGCGGATGCTGGACACGCACGAGATCGCCTGCCTGCGCCTGGCTTTGTCCAGCACCGACGAGGATCACATCGCCCGCGCCGGCGACGCCCTGCGCGAGGTGGCGCATGCCCGCGACGTGGCAATCGTGATCGACACGCACATTTTGATGGTCGAACGGCTGGGCCTGGACGGTGTGCACTTGCCCGATGGCCCGCGCTCGGTCCGCAAAAGTCGCAAGGAACTGGGCAGCGAGGCCATAGTTGGCGCGTTTTGCGGCGCGCTGCGGCATGACGGGCTAAGCGCGGGCGAGGCTGGCGCGGATTACATTTCATTCGGCCCAGTGGGGCAAACGCCCCTGGGCGATGGCACCTGCGCCGAGCCCGAGCTGTTCGACTGGTGGTCGCAGGTGGTCGAACTTCCGGTGGTGGCCGAAGGCGCGCTTGATGAGGCGCTGATCCGCGAGTTGGCGCCGATCACCGATTTCTTCGCGCTTGGCTCCGAAGTATGGACCAAGGACGATCCCGTTTCCGAAATGGGGCGACTGATCGCCGCCATGAGCTAGCTCCGTCATGCAGCGCCAAGGCGGGTTATTACGGACATGAGCGCCGATCAACGGATCTATCGGCAAACAAGTTCACTTACTTCAACTGGCTATCCTTGCTCCCCCGCCGGTTGATACCACCGCGTCCGTGATACGCGCTATCGCGCTCCTGCATGCAATCGATACAAAGCTTGACGCCGGGTATTGCCTGGCGACGTGCCTCGGGGATCTCTTCTTCGCAATCGGCACAGTAATGCGCGCTTTCTCCCACCGGGCCGCGCCGGGATTTCATACGCGCCAGTTCGTCCGCGATCGAGGCTTCGATCTGCTCGTTCACCGCGCCGTCACGCGCCCATCCACCTGCCATTATCTGCGCCTCCCGCTGTCAGGCCTGCTCAAGCATTCCTTTCTCGGCAGCCAGTTCCCGCATGCGTTGTTGCAGCTTTTCAAATGCCCGCACCTCGATCTGGCGGATGCGCTCACGACTGACGTCGTATTGCGTGCTCAACTCTTCCAGCGTCACGGTCTCATCCTTCAAACGGCGCTGCGTCAGGATATTGCGCTCACGCTCGTTCAACACATCCATCGCCTGCGTCAGCATTTCACGGCGGGCGTCCAGCTCGTCGCGGTCCTCGTAGTCGGCGGCCTGGTCCGCATGTTCATCCTCAAGCCAGTCCTGCCACTGCATGGTTCCTTCGCCCTCGGACCCCACGGTCGCGTTAAGCGAGGCATCCCCGCCCGACAGGCGGCGGTTCATCGATATGACCTCGTCCTCGGTCACGCCCAGATCGGTAGCGATCCGCTTGACCGCGTCGGGGCGCAGATCCCCTTCTTCCAGCGCGCCGATGCGCGCCTTCGCCTTGCGCAGGTTGAAGAACAGCTTCTTCTGCGCGCTGGTGGTGCCAAGTTTTACAAGGCTCCAACTGCGCAGGATATATTCCTGGATGCTGGCGCGAATCCACCACATGGCATAGGTCGCCAGGCGAAACCCCTTTTCCGGATCGAACCGCTTGACCGCTTGCATCAGGCCCACATTCGCCTCGGAAATCACCTCGGCCTGCGGCAACCCGTACCCTCGGTAGCCCATTGCGATCTTGGCCGCCAGCCGCAGGTGGCTGGTAACCATCCTGTGCGCTGCCTCTGTATCCTGCTCCTCGGCCCAACGTTTGGCCAGCATGTATTCTTCTTCAGGTTCCAGAAGCGGAAACTTGCGGATCTCCTGAAGGTACCTGTTCAGCCCGCCTTCGGGTGTGGGCACGGGCAGGTTTGCATAGTTGCTCAAGTTGCGTCCCTCCTTAATGTATAGGGGCTTAACATTGATCTAGGTAATCCATTGCACCCTTTCAAGCCTAGGCGCGAATGCTTTCGAAGGTGTAAGCATATTGTAGCATGAACGAAACCAGATTGCAGACCGCTCACGACACCGTGCACGCGCTGCCCTGGCGCAGCACCGAAACCAGGGTTTCCATGTCACGCGGCATGGGCGCCTCAAACCGCATCCCTTGCCCTGTAACGGGATGCTCGAACCCCAAAACCGCCGCGTGCAACGCCTGCCTTCCAAACCCCCTCACCGTCTCCAGCGCCTCGTCCGAGACTGCCTTCTGCGCGATTTTGCGGCGCCCGCCATACACCGGATCGCCGATCAGGGCATGCCCTACATGCGCCATGTGAACACGGATCTGATGCGTGCGCCCGGTTTCCAGCCAACAATCCAGAAGGCTGGCCACCGGCGGTGCGCCAAACCGTTCCAGGACGCGAGCGCGGGTTATGGCATGACGCCCGCCCTGAAAGATTACCTGCTGTTTTTGGCGGTCGGTCTTGTGACGGGCGAGGTGCGTGGTGATACGCAGAATGCCGCCCTGTTCGAACCCGACGCCGCGCACGCCGCGCAAACGCGGATCACCCGCCTCGGGCACACCGTGAACAACTGCGCGATACAGGCGCTCGACGCTGTGCTTCTCGAACTGTTCAGCAAGGCCGTGATGCGCCCGGTCCGTCTTGGCAACCACCAGCAACCCGGTGGTATCCTTGTCAATCCTGTGCACAATGCCCGGTCTGCGCGCCCCGCCCACGCCCGACAGGCTATCACCGCAATGATGCAGCAGCGCGTTGACAAGCGTGCCCTCGGGGCTGCCCGGCGCGGGGTGAACGACCATGCCCGCCGGCTTGTTCACGACGATCAGATCGTCATCCTCGAACACCACCTCAAGCGCAATCTCCTGTGCGCCTATGTGGCTTTCCTGCGCGGGCGGCACGTCGATCTCGATGGCATCGCCCTCGGTTACACGCGCCTTGGGGTTGTCGGCGCGCGTGCCATTGACCCAGACGCACCCCTCTGCCATCAGCCGGGCAAGCCGTGTCCGCGACAGCGCTGCCGACGCTGGCACATCGCGCGAAAGCGCCTTATCAAGACGGGCAGGCGGATCAGCCGCGATGCAAAAGGTCAAACGGGCGGAACCCATGGAAGAAAACCCTCAGCCGGAGGAGCCGGCAAACCTCAAATACCTGCGCCTGCTGGTCACTATCCTGACAGGCACCATGATTGCAGGGCTTCTAGTCATCATCGCCCTGTTTGTCATCCGCTTTTCGGATCGCCCCGCCCCCCTGCCCGGCGCAATCACACTGCCCGACGGCAGCACGCCCACGGCCTTTACCATGACCGACAAGTGGTATGCAGTCATTACCGCCCAGGATGAAATCCTGATCTTCGACCGAAACAGCGGCATGCTCAGACAAACGGTCACGATCAAAGCGACGGATTGAGCGTGGCGACAGCCATCGCGCCGTCATGTTCCGTATTGCTCCGAAAGGATGGTACCGCCTCCCCGGCTCGAACGGGGGACCTCTGGATCCACAATCCAGCGCTCTAACCAACTGAGCTAAGGCGGCACTGGGGGGCGATTTATCTTTACTGCTCGCTGAATGCAAGCCTGTTAAAGGTCGATTTCCCAGCTTTGTTCAACCAGATCCACCCCGAAGCTGTGCACCGGGCGCGACTCGGTCAAACGCCAGCCATGCGCCGCATATAACGCGCAGGCGGCGCGGTGGCTTTCGTGTGTCCAAAGCTGCATCCGCACGTATCCGCACTCGCGCGCGAAGGCCATGCACTGGTCCAGCATCCGGTGACCCAACCCCTTGCCGCGCGCCTCGGGCATGATCAGGAACAGCCTGAGCTTGGCGCTTTGCGCATCGTGGCGTGTACAAAAGATGCTGCCAACCCGGCGCTGGCCCTGCCACGCGATCCAGCCGCGCTCGTGATCGGGATCGTGATTGGCGATGAATCCCTCGACAATGCCCCGCACAAGTGCGCCGAACGTGGTGTCGAACCCTTCATCGCTGGCATAAAGCGCCTGATGCTGCGCAATCAGCCATTCGGCATCGTCCGGGGCAAAAGGGCGCAAGGCTATCGTATCCATGGCGTGCATGATTGCCGCTCGATGCTTGTCAATCAAGGGCAAAGCCAGTAGCACACAGCGCCAGAAAAAGGAGAACGAGAATGGGCATCGACACCGAACGCAATATCGAGGCCAACCTCAGGATCGGACCGACCAGCCTGGGCATGGTGCGCCTGTTCATCGAGGCGGA
>CAZOKA010000147.1:0-6253 GCA_964580265.1 uncultured Rhodobacterales bacterium
CGCCGGTGCCGGTGCCGCCGCCCATGCCGGCGGTGATGAAGCACATGTGCGCGCCCGCGAGATGATCGACGATCTGTTCGATACTTTCCTCGGCGGCGGCTGCGCCGACGCTGGCGCGGGCGCCCGCGCCCAAGCCTTCGGTCACCTTGACACCGAGTTGAATACGGTTTTGCGCCGCGGTTTCCTGAAGCGCCTGCGCGTCGGTGTTGGCCACCACGAAATCGCAGCCGATCAGGCTTTTCTCGATCATGTTGTTGACTGCGTTTCCACCGGCTCCGCCTACACCGAATACGGTGATACGGGGTTTCAACTCATCCTGTCCGGGCACCGAAAGGTTCAATGTCATGATCTGTCCGCCTGATGTTGTGCCCGATTTTCGGGCGTTTTTCTGCCTCTGCTATCCCGATACTACCTGCTGACACTTGAATCGTCATCAAAAAAAACGAATTTTCCACAAAATATGGCCAGTTTTCGGGGCCTATTCGCGGGATTTCGCCGATGTGCCGACATCTGGTAGTTACCAGTTGTCCCTGAACCATTTCACGGCGCGCCTGAGAGAGCGTGCGGGATAGCGATCGACCGGCAGGTCGAAATCCCACCATTCGTCCTGCGGGTGCGCGGCAAAGAGGCTCAGGCCGACGGTGCTGGAGAAGCCCGGCCCCGTCGCCGCCTGCGGCAGGCCGTGCACGCGCAGAGGGCGGCCAAGGCGCACCTGCTGGCCCAGGATTCGGCTGGCCAGCGCATCGAGGCCGGGGATCTGGCTGCCGCCGCCGGTCAGAACGATCTGCTGGCTTGGCAGGTGTTCGAACCCGGCGGCATCGAGGCGCGCGCGCACCTCTTCGAGGATTTCCTCGACGCGGGGGCGCATGATGCCGATCAGCTCGGCGCGGCTGACGGTGCGACGGTCGTGTTCCCAATCGCCGGTATCGCCGCCGATTTCGATCATCTCGCGGTCGTCCATGCCGGTGGCGTGCACGCCGCCGTAGAACGTCTTGATCCGTTCGGCCACCTGCGTGGACACCGACAGGCCCATCGAGATGTCGCCGGTCACGTGATCGCCGCCCATGCGGACGGTATCGGCGTAAATCATGTGCTTCTTGATGAAGATCGACAGGCTGGTGGTGCCGCCGCCCATGTCGATGCAGGCCGCGCCAAGCTCCTGCTCGTCCTCGACCAGCGCCGAAACACCAGACACGTAGGCCGAGGAGGCGACGCCGGCCAGTTCCAGGTCGCAGCGCTTGACGCAATGGGCGAGGTTCTGGATCGCCGTGGCATCGACGGTGAGCATGTGCATGTCCGCCGCCAGCCGCTGCCCCAACTGACCACGCGGATCACCCAAGCCACTGCGGTGATCGAGCGCGAAGTTCACTGGCTGCGCGTGCAGCACCTCGCGCCCCGCTCCGAAATCGGGCACGTCGCAGGACGACAGGACGCGGCTGACATCCTGTTCGGTCACGACCTGGCCGTCCAGGTCGATCGCGCCGGTCAGGCCATAGCTGCGCGGTTCGGCCCCGGCGAAACAGGCGATGACGTGATCGACGCGGATATTGGCCATCTTCTGCGCCGCTTGCAGGGCGGTTCGGATGGCACGTTCGGTTTCCTGCATGGCGTCGATCTCGCCAAAGCGGACACCGCGCGAGCGTGTCGTCGCAGCCCCGACCACGCGAAACCCCGCCTGCCCCGCCATCGGACCGACGCCATCGGCTTCGCGCAGGCGCTCGGAGCCGTCAAACCGCAGGACCACGCAGGCGATCTTGGAGCTTCCGACATCCAGAATGGCCACGACGCCGCGCTGCATGGCGGCGCGGCGCATGTTGCGCATGGCGCGTTGCGATTCATAAAGCTCGATCATTGACTGCCCTTTCCCAAACTCGTCCGGCTTATGCGCCACCATTGCTCCAGCGCGGTATCGTTCATGCGGATGGCGGGGCGGCTGGCGATCCGCATGTCCACCACCGCGATATCGCGCGCCATCATGTCCTGTGCCTGATCCAGCGCGATCACCCGCTCAAGCGCCTGCACCGGCTCTTTCTCGGGGAGCATGATGCGCTGATCGCGGTCCAGGACGATATCCCACCTCCGCTCGCCGATGCGCACCAAGCCGCGCAGCCGCCCCTCCAGCGGGGCCGCCGCGCCCAGCAGGGCAAGCGCCTGCGGCACGTGATGCTGTGCGCCCTGCCCCGCGACCAGCGGTAGCTCGGGGTAGTCGGCACGTTTCATGACCGGGCCGATCACCGCGCCGCTGGCATCCAGCCGGTCCAGCCCGTCCCGGTTGCGCCACAACACCACCGGGGTGCGTTCGGTCACGTCGATTTGCAACACGCCGCCGGGGCGGATGCGCACGTTCGCGCTCTTGACCGCCGAAAGCTCGCGCACAACGCCCTGGATACGGGCCAGGTCCAGATCGAAGGAACTGAGCGGGAAGTCGAGCGACAGGATCTCGCGGATGTCTTCAGACACGCCGGCGCTGGCGCCATCCACCGCCATCAGCCGCACGCGGAATTCGGGCCGCTCTTCTATCGCGGCGCGCATGTCGTAGAGCGCGAGCATCACGCCATCGTAGTTTTCCTCGTCCGACAGGTAGGTCCAGAGCGCCACGAACCCGATCGCGAAAGGCACGCCGATGCGCAGCAGGCGGCGGAACAGCGGCGTCAGCATCAGCCGTTGCAGGCGGTAGGACCAGCGCGAGGGCGCCGGGTCGGGGCGCGGCCTTACCTGTTGCATCCGGCGTCCTCCACGATCCAGCGGCACAGCGCGCCGAAGTCGATCCCGACAGCGCGCGCCTGTTCGGGCGATAGCGATGTCGGCGTCATGCCGGGCTGCGTGTTGACCTCGAGCAGGACAAGGCCATCGGTGCCGCGGGTGTCGTCCCAGCGGAAATCGGCGCGGCTCAGGCCGCGGCAGCCAAGCGCGCGATGCGCGCTCAGGGCGTGGTCGAGGCAGGCCTGGAACACGTCCGCGGGGATGTCGGCGGGCACCACGTGGCGCGAGCCGCCGGCGGAATACTTGGCGTCGTAGTCATACCAGCCATCGGTGATGATATCGGTGACGGTCAGGGCCCGGTCGCCCATCACGGTGGTGGTCAGCTCGCGCCCCGGCGCGAAGGTCTCGACCATCACGGTATCGGGCATGTCGGCGCTGAGGCGCGGGGGTGCGTTGGCCGCCTCGTGCACGAGGTAGACGCCAACGCTGGAGCCTTCGTTGTTGGGCTTGACCACGTAGGGCGGCGGCAGGACATGGCCGGCCTCGACATCGCGGCGCGGGGCGAGCACGCTATCGACGACGGGCAGGCCGCGAGCCGCAAACACGCCCTTGGCGCGGGCCTTGTCCATGGCCAGGGCCGAGGCCAGGATGCCCGAATGGGTATAGGGCAGGCCGATCCATTCCAGCAGGCCCTGCACCGCGCCATCCTCGCCCCAGCGGCCATGCAGCGCGTTGAACGCCACATCGGGGCGCAGATCGGACAGGCGCGCGCACAGGTCAGGGCCGGCATCGACCTCTGTCACCTGAAAACCTTCGTCCCGCAGGGCAGCGGCGCATTCACGCCCCGATGTCAGCGACACCTCGCGCTCGGCCGAGGGTCCGCCCATCAGTACCGCCACTTTCGGGGTTGTCCTGCTCGACATACCCACTTCGTGCCTCAATGTCTGGGGCCGTCGTTGCGGCCCGCTTATTGTCTTGGTCTTGTCATTGATCAGCGCCCGGATCACCGATGCGCATGATTTCCCACTGTAGCGTGATCCCGCTGGAATCGTAAACCTTTTTTCGCACCTCTTCGCCGAGTGCCTCAAGCTCCGCAGCAGTGGCCCCGCCCGCGTTGAGCAGGAAGTTCGGGTGCTTCTCGCTCATCTGCGCGCCGCCGAGCCGGGCGCCGCGCATTCCGGCGTCGTCGATCACCTTCCATGCCTTGAGATCGTGCACATCGTCGGGTTTGCCGGTGCTGGAGAATCCCGCCGGGTTGCGGAAGGTGCTGCCGGCGCTGCGCTCGCGCGTGGGCTGGGTGGCGTCGCGCCGGGCCAGTTGGTCGGCCATCGCCGCCTCGAGCGTGGCCGGATCGCCCTGCGGGGCGTGGAAGGTTGCCTCGGTGATCACGCATTGTGCGGGCAGATCGGTCTGGCGGTAGCGGAAGTTCAGGTCATCGGCGGTGAGGGTGATCACCTCGCCCGCGCGGGTCACGGCGCGGGCCGAGGCGAAATGATCGGCCACGTAGCGCCCGTAGCAGCCCGCGTTCATCCGCACCGCGCCGCCGATGGCGCCCGGAATGGTGCGCAGGAATGTCAGGTCCAGCCCCGCCTGGGCGGCCTTGCGCGCCACGTGCGCATCCAGCGCCGCCGCCCCGGCGGTGAGCTGCGCGCCCTCGATGCGGATATGGTTGAAACCCCGGCCGAGGCGGATCACCACCGCGCGCAAGCCCCCGTCGCGCACGATCAGGTTGGAGCCGACACCGATGGGAAACACCGGCACATCGGGCGGCAGCGCACGCAGGAACGCCGCCAGGTCATCCACGTCGGCGGGTTGAAACAGCCAGTCCGCCGGGCCGCCGACGCGCAGCCAGGTCAGATCGGCAAGGGGGCGGGCGCGGGTCAGCTTGCCGCGCGGCGTGGGAAGATCGGTCATGGCCGCTTTCTTGCCCGGTGGCGGCGCCAAGGTAAAGGCCCTTCGCACCGCCCTGCCCCGGTCCTGCGGCGGGCGCGGGCGGCGGGCGCCTCAGGCGTCGGCATCGCCGCTTTGCCATCTGCGGCGCAGCCACCGGCCAAGGTAGATCACCGGCCAGCGCAGGATCGACATGCCGCCCAGCATGAACAGCAGGCCCAGCCACGGGCCGTGGTCGTAGGTAACCATGCCCAGTATCGGGATGCCGGCGCCGATCAGCCAGTAGGCCCGCCGCCAGTGGTTGTCGCGCGAGGGAATCATGGCCAGCACGTTGGCGGCCACGGCCCAGATGCAGGCGAGGATCAGGGAAATGCTCATCCGCCGCCGCCCAGTTGCATGGCAAGCGCCCCTGCCGAGGCGATCAGGCCAATCACGGGCACGATCATGGGCACGCGAAAGGACGCCTTTGGATCTTGCCGTTTGACACCGATCAGCGCAGCGTTCACCAGCACGAACACCCCCAGCAAGATCGCCGAGGTCGCGCCCGCGAGGGCCGCGACGGGCAAGGCGAGCGCACCGACGAGAACCACCGCGCCGACAAGACTGGTGGCCAGAACCGGCGTGCCGAAACGGGGATGGGCGCGATGAAATACGGCAAGCGACGGACTGCGCCGGCCAAGGCCGAACAGAACGCGGCTGGCCATGACCATCTGGGCCAGCACGCCGTTGAGCGCCGCCGCCACCGCAATCAGCGCCAGCGGCGCCGCGGAGCCGCCGGTGGCGCGCGCCCACACCAGCGCAAGCGGCTGTTCGGACCCGGCCAGATCGGCCACCGGCACGGCACGGACCGCGGCCCAGGCCACCAGCCCGTAAAGCGCGGCGGTGATGGCCAGCGACAGCAGGATCGCGCGCGGCATGGTGTGCTCGGGGTGCTTGACCTCTTCGGCCATGTTGACGATGTCCTCGAACCCGATGAAGGCGAAGAAGGCCAGCGTCGCCCCTGCCCCGACCCCGGTCCAGGCGATGGCATGCGGCACCTGCCATTCGGCCGTCGGCACGGCGGTGCCGCCCGCCCAGATCACCAGCGCGAGGCCGAACACTTCGAGCGCGGTGAAGATGGCGGCGACGGTCAGGCTTTCCAGCACACCGATCAGCGCCACCAGCACGAGGGCCGCCCCCACCACCAGCGTTGTCGCGAGGGTGGGCAGTGGCACCACCGATGTCAGGTAGCCTACGCCGCCGCGCAGCACCGCCGCCGCCGATACCGTGCCAGCGGCGACAATCGCCAACCCGACCAGCAATGACAGGGCATGCGAGCGCAGCCCCCGTTCGACGAAGGCGGCCTCGCCCGCCGCTTCGGGCATGCGGGTGGACAGCTCTGCATAGCTGAGCGCCGAGGGCGCCGCGATCAGGCCGGCCAGCACAAAGGCGAGGGGCGCGTGGGTGCCGGCCTGCGCCGCCACCGCGCCAACCAGGACATAGATGCCCGCGCCCACCATGACGCCAACGCCATAAGCGGTCAGAAGGCCAAGGCCGATCCGGCGTTTAAGCGTTGCCTGGGCCATCGGGTCGGGTCTCCTTGAGACGTTCGGGCAGCTCGTGTGCCCAGGTGCTGATCGTGCCGGCGCCAAGGCACACGACCATGTCGCCGGGCCGGGCG
>CAZOKA010000148.1:0-6241 GCA_964580265.1 uncultured Rhodobacterales bacterium
CCGCCAGCCCATCGCCGGGTGGCGCGGATCGGCGAAGGCGCCGTCAGGCGCGGGGCCGGTGCCGCGCCGGACCTTGAGGTCGGTCTCCGACAGGGTGATCTGCGCACGCAGTTTATACATGGTCAGACGCTTGAGCAGGTCTTGGGAAAGGTCGCCATGCACGTCCAGCAGGATGCTTTCGGGGCCTTCGGGGACGAGGAAGAAATCGGCGATATACTTGCCCTGCGGGGTCAGCATGGCGGTATAGACCAGCCCGTGTTTCAACCCCGAGACATCGTTGGTGACAAGCCCCTGGAGAAAGTCGCGGGCGTCCGCGCCGGTGATGCGAATGATTGTGCGGCTCATTTCCTGTCTCCCGTCCTGCGCTGTCGTGTAATATAGGCCGTGACACGCAACGCAACAGGGGGCGGCATGCGCGCACCGGTTTCCGTGGTAATCCCGACACTTGACGCGGCGGCGCGACTGCCCGCGTGCCTGACGGCGCTGATGGAAGGGGTCGAGGCGGGCCTGATCCGCGAGCTCGTGATCAGCGACGGCGGATCGCGCGACGCCACCGCCGAGATTGCGCAAGAGGCGGGGGCGGCACTGATTACCGGGACGCCATCGCGCGGTGGGCAGTTGCGGCGTGGCGCGCGGGTGGCGAAGGGCGAGTGGCTGCTGTTCGTGCATGCCGACACGGTGCTGGCGCCGGGGTGGGCGGCGGCGGTGGCGGCGCATGTGGCGCGCGGCGAGGCGCGCGCGGCCTGTTTCCGGCTGCGGTTCGATGTGGGTGGCTTGCGCGCGGCGCTGGTGGCGGGGTGGGCCAACCTGCGCACGCGGGTGCTGGGCCTGCCCTATGGCGATCAGGGCCTGCTGGTGCCGCGCGGGATGTATGATGCGGCGGGCGGCTACCGCGACATCCCCCTGATGGAGGACGTGGCGATGGCGCGGGCGTTGCGCGGGCGGCTCGCTTTGTTGCCGGTCAGCGCCCGAACAAGCGCTGCGAGATACGTTGCAGAAGGCTGGTTTCGGCGGGGTCTGCGAAACCTGTGGACCCTTGCACGGTATCTGTGTGGTGCTGACCCATCTGCTCTAGCGCGCGGCTATCGGCGGTCGGGCCATCGGTCTTGAATTGCAGGCGATAGAGGCGGGCATAGACGCCGTCGCGCGCGATAAGCTGGTCATGGGTGCCCTCGTCGATGACGCGGCCCTTGTCCATCACCACGATCTTGTCGGCGCCGCGCACGGTGGACAGGCGGTGCGCGATCACCAGCGTCGTGCGCCCTTGCGACAGCCGGTCAAGCGCGGCCTGCACGACCTGCTCGCTCTCGGCATCCAGAGCCGAGGTTGCCTCGTCCAGCAGCAACAGCGGCGTGTCGCGCAGCAGGGCGCGGGCGATGGCAACGCGCTGCCGCTGGCCGCCCGACAGGTTGGAGCCGCGCGGCCCCACCTGGGTATCCAGCCCGTCGGGCAGCGCCGGCAGGAAGTCGGTGACATGGGCGGCGTCGAGCACTGTCTTGAGCTGTGCCTCGGTCACGTCGGTACGGCCCAGCAGGATATTCTCGCGCAGGCTGTCATCGAACAGCAGCGCGTCCTGCGACACGACCGAGAACAGGCCGCGCAACTGGGTCAGGGACATATCGCGCACCGGGATGCCGCCGATCTCGACCGCGCCGGCCTGTGGATCGACCAGCCGGGTCAGCAGGTTGAACACGGTGGATTTGCCCGCGCCCGAGGGCCCGACCAACGCCGTGGTCTTGCCCGCCGGCGCGGTCAGGCTGGCCCCGTTGAGCACGCGGGTTTCACCATAGGACAGGCTGACACCGTCGAGGCGCACATCGGGCGTGCCCGCGGGCACGGCGCGCGGATGGCTGGGCGATGTCAGGGTCGGACGGGTTTCGAACAGATCCTTGATTCGCTCAATCGCGGCGGCGGCGGTTTGCCAGACACCGCTGACCGCGCCCAGTCGGCGCAGCGGGTTGAAGGCCAACCCGATCGCGGTGAAAAAGCTCATGAATTCACCGACGGTCTTGGTGCCGTCGATGATCTGGCTGCCGCCGAACACCAGCACCCCCAGGAACCCCAGCCCCGACATCAGGTCGATCAGACCCGGCAGCGCGGCCGAGCCCAGCTTGGCCCGCACCTCGGCGCGGATCAGGTGATCTGTCAGGTCCGAGAAGCGGCGCGACTGGTAGCCCTCGAGCCGATTGAGCTTGACCGGGACGATGCCGTGAAACACCTCGTCCAGCCGCGTGGCCAGTTGCGCGCCCAGATCGCGCGCCTCGCGGGCGCGGCGGCGCACGAATTTCTGCAACACGAAGGTGGGCAGGATCATCAACGGGATGCCGATGCAGGCGACCAGCGTCCACGCCCAATCGATGCTGAGCGCGACCCCCATCAGGATCACGAGCGAAATCACGTCGCGCCCCGCGCCGGTTATCAGCGCGTTCCACACCTGGTTGACGGCCATCACGTCGCTTTGAAGCCGCTGAACCAGGTACCCCGGCGGATGCGTCTGGTGAAAGCTGCCGTCAAGCTGCATCAGGTGCGACAGCAACCCGCGCCGCAGATCGGCGGCGGTGCGCTGTGCGATCACCGACAGCAGCACGCGCTGCGCCACGGTGGCCACCGCGCGCAGGGTGAAGATCACCATGATTGCGGTGCCCACCCACCACAGCGCGCCGCGATCGCCTGCCATGAAGATCTGGTCGAACATGGGCTGCATGATCCAACTCAGAACGCCCAGAACGGCGCCTTCCAGCGACATGAAAAGCAGCGCCGCCAGCAGCATCCAAAGGTGCTTGTGCAGGTAGCCCTGCCAGAGCCAGCGCAGCAGCACGCCGCTGGACCCGGCCGCGCGGCGGGCGCGGCGGGCGGCGGCGGCCTCGTCCGACATGGGGCGCTTACGGCTCATCTTGGGCCTCCTGGTTGGGGCGGCGCGGCCCCGGGATTTCCGGCCGACTTGTAGTGTGTCGGCCGGGGGGTGGCAAGCGTGGGCGCTTGATGGATTGACGCCCCCGCCGGGGCGGATAGTCTCGGCGGTCCCATCACATCGGAATCATCTGTCATGTCACTTTCCAGCGGACGCCAATACCTTGCCATTCCCGGCCCCTCGGTGATGCCCGACGCGGTGTTGCGCGCCATGCATCGCGCCGCGCCCAACATCTACGAGGGCGAACTGATCGAGATGACGGCGGGCCTGATCCCCGATTTGCGCGATGTCGCGCGCACGGTGCATGACGTGGCCTTCTACATCGGCAACGGCCACGCGGCGTGGGAGGCGGCGCTGGCCAATACGGTGCCGGCCGGGGCACAGGTGCTGGTGCCGGCGACGGGGCGGTTCGGGCATGGCTGGGCCGACGTGGCGCGCGGCCGCGGCATCGAGGTGCAGATGGAGGATTTCGGCAAGTCCACGCCGCTGGACCCGGCCCGCGTGGAACAGGTGTTGCGCGCCGATACCGGCGGGCGGATCCGCGCCGTTCTGGCTACCCACGTGGACACCTCCAGCACCCTGCGCAACGACCTGGCGGCGCTGCGCAAGGCGATTGACGCGGCCGGGCATCCGGCGCTGCTGATGGCCGATTGCATCGCCTCGCTGGCCTGTGACCGGTTCGAAATGGACGCGTGGGGTGTCGATGTGGCCGTCGCGGCCAGCCAAAAGGGGCTGATGGTGCCGCCGGGCCTGGGGTTCGTGTTCTTCGGCCCGCGCGCGGCCGAGGCGCGCCGCCGCATGGACCGCGTCAGCCGCTACTGGGACTGGGCGCCGCGCGCCAATCCCGAAAGCTTCTACCAGTATTCGGGCGGCACCGCGCCCACGCATCACCTCTACGGGTTGCGCGCGGCGCTCGACATGATCCGCGCCGAGGGGATGGAGGCGATCTGGACCCGCCACGCGGTGCTTGCGCGCGCCATCTGGGCCGCCGCCGAGGTCTGGGCTGAGGGCGGGCCGCTGCGGCTCAACGTGGCGGATCGCGCGCACCGCTCGCACGCGGTGACGGCGCTGCGGCTGGAGGGCGACCAGGGCACCGCGCTGCGCCGCTGGGTGCAGGACAACGCGGGGCTGACTCTGGGCATCGGGCTGGGCATGGCAGAGCCGGGCGATCCGGCCTGGCACAGTTTTTTTCGCATGGGGCATATGGGGCATGTCAACGCGCATATGGTGCTGGGCGCGCTCGGCTCGATCCAGGCGGGATTGGTGGCGCTGGACATCCCGCACGGGCGCGGCGGTCTGGAGGCGGCCAGCGCGGAAATCGCCGCCATCACGGCCTGAGTGCCGCGCAGCTTCATCTTGCCACAAATACTCAAATCCCGGTTCAGCCGCGCGCCTCGGCCAGGGCGGCTGGCAATGCTTCGGCAAGAACCTCCAGGTCCTGCGGGCGCCCGCAACTGACCCGGATGCAACGATCCTGCGGCGCGACGAAGGGCATGCGCACGAACACCCCGCGCGCGGCCAGCCCCTCAAGCACCCGGCGCGCCAGCGCACCGTCGCCACCGCAATCGAGCGCCACGAAATTGGCCGCCGAGGGCAGCGCGCGCAGCCCGTTTTCCGCGCCGATGCGCGCGATCTCGTCGCGCGAGGCGGCCACGCGGGCGCGCAGATTGTCCAGCCACGCGGCCTCGCCCAATGCCGCCAGCGCGCCGACCTGCGCGGTGCGGTTCATGCCGAAATGGTTACGGATCTTGCCGAAGGCGGCGATCAGGGGCGCCGCGCCGATGGCGTAGCCTACCCGCGCGCCAGCCATGCCGTAGGCCTTGGAGAATGTGCGCATGCGGATCACGCGCGGATCATCCGGTGCGACCGGCGCGGCGGTGCCTTCCGGGGCCAGCTCGACATAGGCCTCGTCCAGCACCAGAAGCGCGCCCGGCGGCAGATCGTCCAGCGCCGCGGCGATGTCGGCGCCGGGATGGGCGCTACCCATCGGGTTGTCGGGATTGGCGAGGTAGACCAGCTTGGCGCCCGTCTCTGCCGCCTTGGCGAACAGCGCGGCGGGGTCTTCGAAATCGTTGCGGTATGGCACCTTGTGCAGCACCCCGCCGAAGCCCGCCACGTGGTAGTTGAAGGTGGGATAGGCCCCATCGGAGGTGACCACCGCGTCGCCAGGGGCAATCAGCAAGCGCACCAGGTATCCCAGCAACCCGTCGATCCCTTCGCCCACGATCACGTTCTCGGGCGTGGTGGCGTGATGCGCGGCAAGTGCGCGGCGCAGGTCGTGCGATTCGGGATCGGCATACATCCAGATATCCGGCGCGCCGGCCTGCATCGCGCGCACGGCGGCGGGGGGCGGGCCAAACACGCTTTCGTTGGCGCCAAGGCGGGCGCGAAAGGGGCGGCCCATGGCGCGTTCCTGCGCCTCGGGGCCGACGAAGGGCACGGTGGCGGGCAGGCTCTGGGCGAGCGGGGTGTAGCGTGGTCCAGTCATGATGGCAGATAAGCGCACGCGCCCCCCTCGGGCAAGCCCCGATACTGCCCTGACGTCGTGCTGGACGGGTTGGGGCGTTCGGGGCACAGTGGACCTCCAACGCCCAGGAGGGAGAATGCCGATGGCCCGTGTCACTACTGAAATCGCAAACCACGTTGCGCATGTCACCCTGACGCGCGGCGACAAGATGAATGCCGTTGACCCCGAAATGGCCGAGGCCATCGTCGCCGCGGGCGAGGCGCTGGTGGCCAACACGGATATCCGGGCGGTCGTTTTGTCGGGGCAGGGGCGCAGCTTTTGCGCGGGGCTGGACGTGGCCAGCTTTGCCGCCTTCGCGCAGACCGACCCGGTAGAGCGGATCATGCCGCGCAGCCATGGTGACGCAAACCTGATGCAGCAGGTCGCGATGGTATGGCGCGACGTGCCGGTGCCGGTGATCGCGGCGCTGCACGGCGTGGCCTATGGTGCGGGGCTTCAACTGGCGCTGGGCGCCGATATCCGCATCGCGCATCCCGACACCAGGCTGGCCATCATGGAGGCCAAGTGGGGCCTTGTGCCGGACATGGGCGGCATGGTGCTGCTGCCGCGGCTGGCGCGCTCGGACGTGATCCGCCGCATGAGCTATACCGCCGAGCCTGTCAGCGCCCGGCAGGGCGCCGAGTGGGGGCTGGTGACCGAGCTGTCGGACACGCCGCTGGAGGCCGCGCACGCCATGGCCCGCACAATCGCCGGGCGCTCGCCCAGTGGCACGCGCGCGGCCAAGCGCCTGATCGGCGTCGCCGAAAGTGGCGCGGACGCCGCGCAGGTGCTCTACGAGGAAAGCCGCGAACAGGCCGACCTGA
>CAZOKA010000149.1:0-6197 GCA_964580265.1 uncultured Rhodobacterales bacterium
GTCCTGATGAGTCCATGGAGGCAATGACATTGTTCCCGAAAGCCGACTCGATCTCCGAGAGGAGCCCCTGGACGTTGTCGGTCGTGGTGTCGGCAATGGTGTATGACCCGGACACCGACGCCCCGTTCCTGGCGGTGCCGCTGAAGCTGATTACGTCCCCGTCCACCAGGCCCGCCCCGTCAATGGCGGACCAGGTTGTGGATGATGCGGCCGCAGATCCGGATGCCGTCACCTCCTCGCTCCCCACATGCTTTTCCGTGTAAACCGTGCCCAGCTCGGTGTTGACCGCGTTTATTATTGCCGAGATGGTCATGTCGGCGGTGAGTCCTATTGTGGCGGTCTTTCCGTCCTGTGTGATGGTGAGGGTCTCGTCGCCCCCCAGGGTGCCTGAGACCTCAGTGTCGCTGGCGGATGAGCTCCTGGTGGCGGCCTGGGTGATGTTGACAGTGTACTCGCCCGCCTGGGTGTTCCGGGTGTAGGATATGTATTCGAGATCTCCTGTGTCTGTGGAGCCATATCCCGAGAAGAGCTTCATGATGTCGTTGAAGTTGGTCTCAAGGTGCCCCCTCAGTTCGCTCGCATTGACGCTCAGCAGGCCATCCTTATCCACACTTATACCCACCAGGCCCAGGGTCGAGAAATCGGACGACACTCCCTGCACCATCCCGGTCAAAAGAGAAGTGAGCTGGGACTTTACCGAGGACAGGGTGTTGTCCCCGAAGAGCACCCCCCCGGTCTTACCGGTGTCCTCGTCATAGGCCTGCTGCGTGGAAATGAATGAGGAGACCTTGTTATAGGCCTGCACAAAGGTGTTGACTTTTCCTATTACGGCGTCGAGGTTCCTGTTGACGTTCAGGGTCACCGTGGTATCCGTGTCCGCCTTCTTGAGGCCCAGGGTGAGGCCCGGGATAACGTCCTTGACCGTGTTGCCCGTGCTTGTGACCTCAACCCCGTCAATCCTGACTGTGGCATCCCCCCCTGCCACCAGTTCCCTTTGCCTGACCGTATCCAGCTCTGAAAAGGCGCCCCAATCCAGTTGGCCGTCAGCAACCGTGGAGGTGAGGGTCACATCGAGTTGACTGGCCCCTGTCTCCTGATCCGCCACCTGGATCCTGCCGTCGGATGTCACGTGTACGGCCGCTTCATGGCCGTTCGCCTCAAAGGCCGCCTTTATGGCGGCAAGGAGGTCATCCACGGTTGAGGACTCCGTGATATTGAAGGTCTCACCCACCGCATTCCCGCCGTGATCCGTTCCGCTTATGGCGACCTCGTCCCCATCGGTCCACGAGTTGTAAGCGTCTATGTCCACGAGCAGTGTTGACGAGGTTATTTCAGCGCCGTCGGAGGTCATGGCGTTTGCGGAGGTGGTTCCCTGGACCTCGGCCGTGCCGTTCTCCAGAAGCCCCAGGGTGTTGAGGATGTTCTGGTCGTCGGAAAAAACCTGGGTGCCGTCCACCTGGATCCTGTATTGCGTGGCACCGTCCACGCTGGAGGTCACAATGGACGCGCTTACTCCTGCAACAGCATCAATCTTGTCCTTTATCCCCTCCAGGGAGTCCGCGGAGAGGTCTATGCCCACATCAACGCCTGCCACCTTGATGGTGCCCGACTGGGTGGAGGAGAGCCCCAGAAGCGACTTAATGTCCTGTGTGGTGCTTGTGAACCTGTCCGTCTGCGCACCGCCCGTGATGCTGTTCTTGACCTGGGATGTATTGTCCTTCCACCCGAAACCCTGCACAAGATTGTTGGCCGAGCCGTTCTGAAGGCTCAGGCCGTCCCGGCCCGTGTTATCGCTCGTCAGCACCAGGCGGAAGTCGTTTGATGCGTATGAGATGATGCTCGCGGTAACTCCGGTGGGGTTTGCACCTGAATTGGCCTCATTGATCTTGTCCCTGACGGAAGCAAGGGTATCTTCGGCGGTTATACTGACCGCTGTGCCGTTTATGAGCAGGTCCCCCTCATAAGAGGCCCCCAGTGCCTGGTCCCGGGTTCCGAAGACAGTGGATGAGAGCTTCTGGGCCCTGGCCAGTTCCATCACCTGCAACTCGTAAGTCCCCTTGTCGGCCGTGCTCGAGGTGGAGACCGAGAGCAGGTCGGCGGCCTTGACAGTGCTGCTGTCGGTTGACATCTGGGAGGTGTAGACCTGAAAGCTGTCGGGCGACTTGATGGCGCTTGCAGCGGTCTTGAGGGAAAGAAGCTCAGTGTTGAAGGAGCGCCACGCTGAGAGCTGATCCTCATACCCCTTCTTCTGGTTGACCACCAGGTCCACGGGACGGTGCTCCAGCCTGATGAGCTGGTCGATCATGGACCTCCAGTCAAACCCGCTCGAAAGACCGCTTATCAGATTGGTGCTGAGGGACATCTCTTCCTCCTGGAAACAGTGAAAAACCCCTTGCTGCTACATGTTGTATCGGTATTTCCGCGCCGGAACTTGAGAGAAATACCCACAAAAAACCCGCTTCCGGTCACCCGAAAGCGGGTTTGCGCCTTGTGAGTGGTCCGGACCAGGAGACAGTGAATCCCCTGGGCCGGGAAGGAAGTTATTAGAAGAGTGAGAGAACCTGCTGCGGTGCCATATTGGCCTGGGCCAGCATTGCGGTTCCGGCCTGCATCAGGATCTGGTTCTTCACGAAACCGGTCATCTCGGATGCCATGTCCACGTCCCGGATTATCGACTCGGAGGCCTGCACGTTCTCGATGGTGGTTGCCAGGTTCGAAGCCGCATACTGCAGACGGTTCATGTAGGCGCCCACATTGC
The DNA here is from genome assembly GCA_964580265.1 of uncultured Rhodobacterales bacterium. Taxonomy (GTDB): domain Bacteria; phylum Pseudomonadota; class Alphaproteobacteria; order Rhodobacterales; family Rhodobacteraceae; genus Sediminimonas. The sequence goes on from CAZOKA010000149.1 coordinate 2,759, forward strand.
CCCGCAGGTCGCTGAGCGCCCCAATAGCCGTATCAATGCTGTCCAAAGCAGTCTGCGCTGAAGACTGGTCAACGAGCATGTCTGCAGTAAGGCCCATGGCCGATGCCTGGGCATCGTCCAGGTTAATGGCGAGCTGGTTGTCCGCCTGGTTCATGGCCCCGATCTGGAAGGTCATGTCAGTCCCGGGGGTACCTGTAACCGTTATGGTGAGCCCGTCGAGATCTTCGGCCGCCCACTGGTCGTTGAGGTCCAAGGAGACTCCCAGGTTGTCGAAGTTGAGGGTCTGTTCGGTACCTGCAGTTCCCGGGGTCACCGCCTGGTTCTCTCCGCCCGAGTGCGAGAGCACGATGTTGCCGCTCACAGTACTGAAGGTGTACGTGCCTGTCTGAGCACCGGAGAAGCTGATGGTGTCTTCGTCGAGGCCGAGGTTATTGAACCTGATAGTAGTGCCGTCGGCTGCTCCCGTGTTGGCCGCGGTAGTTTCGATAACCAAATCACCCTGGTCTTCGCCCATACCTGCTATAGTGATACTGGTTCCATCAGCCAATACTCCCTCAAACGTCATCTGACCATTGGTCAGTGATACCGTTTGCGCTCCAGCGGCGCTGATCTCCCACGTGTTATTAGCTCCGTCAGCGAGGCTTGCAATTGACGAATCCAGCGTAGCTGTCGCTCCTGTCCCAATGCTAATACCAGCCAGAGACCCTGTGACGCCGAACATATAGCCGTTCTGTCCTACAGTTGTTGCGGCTGACCCACTGTGGCTGCCACCGGCTGCGCCGGCCAGCGTTGACCCGCCGATATCTCCTGTAAGCAGTTGTGTCTCCGCATACTCGGTGCTTGTTGCGATGCGGTCGAATTCTAAAACGAGCTCATTTGCTTCCGCGTTGATCTTGTCACGGTTGCTTCCCGCATTGTCCGATGCAGCCTGGGTTGCCAGTTCTTTGAGCCGGGTCAGGATATTGCCCATCTGGTCGAGGGCCCCTTCCGCGACCTGCAAAAGCGAGCTTGCCTCCGCTGTGTTCCTGCTCGCCACCTTGTAGCTGGCGATGTCGGCCCGGAACTGCTGGGAAATGGCGAGTCCTGCCGCGTCGTCCGCGGCCTTGTTGATGCGGAAACCCGAAGAAAGACGTTCCAGGGATTTTCCCATCGCATTGCTGGAAATAGTCAACTGCCTGTGCGTGTTCATTGCGGCGATATTGTTTTGAATTCTGAGTGACATGGTTTTATCCTCCTTGATGGTTTTTGCTCAGGGCTTCCGTGCCCTTGGTGGTGAGGCGTGGCCTCATTCGAAAACTACATAGTCATTTCTAATTTCCGGAGATTCGAGCTCCTTTTCACCTCCTTTCGTCCGGCTTGATGATTTTATCGACAGGCGGGATAGAAAACTTGAGCCAAAATTTTGTTGACGAACATGAGAGTGTGGGGCTGGGTGGGGAGAAGAGGAGTGATTACTCAATAAGGTGCCATGCAAGCGAGGCCTGACTAGTGAAATGAAAGGGAAGGTTTTTCCGGTGGAGAGGTCGAAAGCTTATCTGCTGCGGCATTGGCAATGGCTGCTTCGCCGGGGAGACCGGTATTTATAAGAGTAACGCCTATAAGGCGAAAGAGCTCTTCCAGATCCGAGATGGATGAGAGTGTCCTGTTTCGTGGAAGACCCAGTATGCGAAGGAGGCCGTCACAGTAAGTGACGGCAGCTTCTATCATTTCATGCCAAACGAGGACGTGGGACAGCTTCAGGTGGGCCTGTAAATGGTTTTCATCCGCAGCCACGATTCCCGCAAGTAGCATGATTGCACTGCGTGAATCTCGCTGTTCTATTGCGTAGTCGGCAAGATTCGAAAGCCAGGAACTCCAAGCGCTGGAGTTTTCCCAGAGCGATAGAGCGTCCGTAAGAGACTGTTCCTTAAGGGCATTGTCACCGGTCATATACGCGATTTTCAGCAGCGCCTCCACCACCCGTGAGTCCTTTTTTGCTGTGGACAGGCGAAGGGCTTCTTCCAGATAAGGGCGGGAACGGTGAATGTCCCCCGAAGAAACAAGGAAGAGGCCAATTTGACGACAGGCCGCTTCAAGGTTCGGGGACTTGTTCTGTGATTCCTCAAACAGTGTTTCCGCTCTTTCGAAATCGCCGAGTTTGTGGTAGGCCGCTCCTATCCATCCGCAGATCTTCCACTCATCACCGAAGGTGTTGACATCCACCAAAGAGGATTCACCTCTGCGTTTGCGATACTTCTCCAGGGCTTCCCTGTATCGAATTCCGAATCGCAGGACGCCTTCCCACTCTTTCCTCTCGAAATGAACCATGGTTTGGGCGGCAAGCAGGTCTACCTGTTCACCGAATCTGGCCTCACCCTTGCGGCAGAAATCAAGGGCCTCATCAAAGCGCCCCAGAGGTATTAGAGAGCGGGCAGCCGTATAGTATGCTCTCAGAAAAATAATCGAGTTGAGTCCCTGGGCCTCAACCAGGTCTATTGCTGTTACGGCCTCGCGAAGGGCGTCCTCCTGCTGGTTAAGCGAGGCATGGGAACAGGAAAGATACATGTGGGCTGCAGCATTATCGGGATTCTCTGTGATTTGTTTTTTAAGGAGGGTCGCGGTACGTTCGAATTTTTTCCTGGCTGTTTCTGTTCCCCGGTCATATCCATAGTGCACAATGCGGCCCATGGACGTTCCCCCATGGGTAACACCCGTAAGATTATTGTGGACTATACCTTCATAGCGGATGGATTGACTATTACGGAACACCCTGATTGAATCAGCGCATATTGTGCCGGTTCCCTCTGAGTGACTGTTTTCAACCCTCATTACCAGGGCGTCCCATCCATCTTTTTCCGCGAGGGCCAGCTCATCCCGAAGGATGCGATTATCCGGCGGAACGAATTCCTCGTCCGCGTCGATAATGAAGATCCATCGGCCCCGGGCGTATGAGATGGACTGGTTCCTGTGCAGGCTGAAGTCGTTCTGCCAGGGGTGGTGCCATATGCGGGCGCCGAAGCTCTCGGCAATCTCAACTGTGCGGTCCGTGGAGCCCGTGTCCACCACAACGATCTCATCCACGTGGTCCTTGATGCTTGCCAGACACCGGGGCAGCATCTCCTCCTCGTCCTTCACCATCATGCAGGCCGAGAGCTGAAGGGGAAGCCTGCCCGGCCTTTTCTTCTTAGTCTCGTTTCGCTTCTTCTTTTTCATGACCTCGAGTTCCTGTGCTTGAAGAGACCACAAAGCCGCATGGAGAATGCGGAAACTAGTCTTTTCAAGTAACCAAAGCAATTTTGGTGCCATGGGCGTTTCCTCCAGGTCCTTAATGTGTGGGCATAAAGCCGACCATAAGAGGGGCAACTTTTTGGGCAGGAGGCCGATTACATCATCAGGCCGGGCCGGCATGGGCTGAACAAGGCGCAAAAAGAGCCCGCATGAGCGGCCGAACAAGACGCAA
>CAZOKA010000150.1:0-6144 GCA_964580265.1 uncultured Rhodobacterales bacterium
AGGCAACATAGGCGGCATCCTCGCCCTTGGGGCGCGTGGCCAGAAGGTCTGGCTGAACCTCGCGCACACGCGCGGTTTCGACAAGATTGCTTGTGCCTATGAAATCGGCCACGAAGCGCGTGGCAGGCCGGTTATAGAGATCCTCGGGGCTGCCTGTCTGTACCACCGTGCCCTGGTTCATGCAGATGATCTTGTCGGCAAGCGCCAGCGCTTCTTCCTGGTCATGGGTGACCATGAGGGTGGGAATGCCCAATTGGCGCTGAAGATGAGAGATTTCGCTGCGCAGCTCGCCGCGCACCTTGGCATCAAGCGCCGACAGCGGCTCGTCAAGCAGCAAGACCCGCGGTTCCACCGCGATGGCCCGTGCCAGTGCGACGCGTTGTTGCTGTCCCCCCGATAGCTGCCAGGGGAGCTTGTCGGCAGCTTGCGGCAACTTGACAAGCTCCAGAAGTTCCTTGACCCGCGCGGCGATGTCGCCGGGATGCGAGTTGCGAATTTTCAGGCCGTAGCCGATGTTTTCCGCGATCGTCATGTTCGGGAAAAGCGAATAGGATTGAAACACGATGCCGAACCCGCGTTTGCGCGCGGGCGTGCTCGACAGGTCTTCCTCCTCCAGGCGAATTTCGCCCTCGTCCGAGTCCGCCAATCCGGCGATCAGGCGCAATAGCGTTGTCTTGCCACACCCGCTGGGCCCGAGGAGGCATACGAATTCACCACGCGCGATGGAGACCGTGACATTGTCCAACGCGATGAAGTTACCGAATTTCTTGGTAACGTTACGGGCTGTAAGATACATGTTCGAGTTTTCTCATTTTCGAGGGTGCAGGGGTCGGTGCTCATACGGGCACCGACCCCACAAGGCATGGATCGTCGCAAGATCACCTTGCACTACACATCCGGGTCAACGCCCGAACTTTTCCTTCCATGTCTTCTTGACCGCCGTCTGTCGATCGGCAGACGCGGCAAAGTCCACATCGGCAAGGATGTCGCCGATGTCGTCTGGCATCCCCATCTCGGGGGTCGCGGCCTTGCTCTTGACGCCCGGTATAGTGATCAGCGCCTTGTATTCGCTGTACAGGTCTGTCGCATCTTCCGACATGGTCCAGTCGAGGAACTTTCTGGCATCGGCCTTGTTGTCACTGCTGGCCATCAGGCCGGAGGCTTCAAGCTCGTAGCCGACGCCACCTTCGGGGAATACCATGGCGAGAGGATACCCTTCTTCGATGGATTGCATCGCTGTGAAGGCCAGCGAGATGCCGACGGTATATTCGCCCACGCGCGCCGATTTGCACGGCTTCGACCCCGACGAGGTATATTGCGCCATGTTGGGGTCCACTGCCTCGAGCTGTGCCCAGCCGGCCTCCTCTCCCATGGATTGCAGGACGGCATTGACGTGCAGGTAGCCCGTACCCGAGGAGTTCGGATCAGGCATCAGGATTTCGTCCTTGAAGGCAGGGTCTTCGAGATCCTTCCAACTGGAGGGCATCGGCAACCCCTTGTCCTTGAGGCGCGCGGTGTTCACGCAGAACGCCCCCATGTAGCCGATGGGCGCAAACCACCGATCCTGCGGGTCGCGGAACGCATCGCCGAGCACCTCGACCCCCTCGGCCTTATAGGACTCGAGCATGTCCAGGATGCGCGGGTCCATCATCGCGGTCACGGCCCAGCCCCAGATGACATCGGCCTGCGGGTTGTCGGCCTCGGCCAGGATGCGCGCGCCCAGCTTTCCGGTTGATAGCCGCAACACGTTGAGCTCGATATCCGGCAGGGCTTCTTCAGCGGCAGCCACGTACCCTGCGACTTCCTCTTCCTCAAGTGCGGTGTAAACCGTGATCGCCCCGGCCGATGCGGTTGTCGCCGCGCCCATTGCAAGGGCTGACAGTCCGATCTTGTGAATCCAGTTTTTCATCGTTTCCTCTCCATGTTGATCGTTTGCCCGACGTGCCGTCCATGCGCCAAAGCCGTTATCGCGGCCCTGATAGACAGACGGCCCGCTTTTCTTGTTTTTGCCCGCATCACCGACCATGGCGGCCAATCGAATTGGGGATATTTGTGTAGTCTTGCATTATTTTGCTTTTTGTCTACTGTTTTTTCAAATCCACCTTCCCGGCGAGGCGGATGAAGTCAGAGTTGAGGAAAAATCATGCAGTCAGGCACAGAGCAGACGGAAGCCGGCGGATTGGCGAGTTTTGCGTGCGTGCTCGCCGATCTGGCGCGCCCCATGGCATTGGAGCATTTTCGCCAGAATATCGCGGTGGAACATAAGGCGGACCTGTCGCCGGTAACTTATGCGGACAGATCCATCGAGGCGGCGATGCGGGCCTTGATCGAAAAGACCTATCCCGGCCACGGCATCCTTGGCGAAGAGCATGGCACGAGCAACATCGACAGCGCGCATGTCTGGGTGCTTGACCCGATTGACGGCACGAAATCCTTTGTCACCGGCATGCCGACCTTCGGCACCCTGATTGCGTTGCTCGAAGACGGGCGCCCCACCTTGGGCGTGATATCGATCCCGCCGACGGGCGAGCTATGGATCGGTCGCGACGGGGAAGCGACGCTGTTCAACAGGGTTGCCTGCCACGCCAGCGCCTGCGCGAGACTGGCCGACGCGCTGATCTACACCACGTCCCCCGACAACTTCGATGCGGCCGGCCTGGAGATGTTCGACCGAATTAGCAACCGGGCTGCCATGCGCCGCTATGGTGGGGATTGCTATTGTTACGGACTGCTGGCGTCGGGTCACATAGACGCCGTGATGGAAATGAACCTTCAGCCCTACGACTTCATGGCCTTGGTGCCTGTCATCGAGGGGGCGGGCGGCGTGATCAGCGACTGGCAGGGCCAGGCCCTGCATCTCGGGTCGGACGGGTATGTGGTGGCGGCCGCGACACCAGACCTTCATGCAGAGATTCTGGAGACGCTGTGCGCGTAGGTGGCTGTCATCGAAATGATCTGCTTCGGGTTGGACACCCCCGCCAATCGGGTCTGTCCGGCCAATTCGAGTCCGGGTCGGTGTCAACGGCGGAGTATCCTGCGGCATTCACGCATGTTTGCGCTTCGGGTTCACGCACTGGCCATCCTTTTACCATACTCTCGCCGCAAGTGTGTATTAACCATAAACAAAAAGTGTAGAATCAGAGTGTTTGCGGCCTGGCTATTCCCTGCAACGGGCCCTTGAGAAACACCACGAGTCCAAGGTTGGATGCCGAAGGGTGCGAGTTGCTTGAACGACCTTGAGAGAAACGAGCGGATAGAAAAATGGGCCATGATCACCCGACAGTGCTGCATGTTGACGATGAGGAAGACATCCGAGTCATCGCCAAGCTCGCGCTAGAAACGGTCGGCGGGCTGGAGGTCATCCAGTGCGCGTCAGGCCCAGAGGCCCTGGAGCTTGCCCCACAGGCAAAGCCGGACCTGTTTCTGCTGGATGTGATGATGCCGGAGATGGATGGCATCCAGACCCTGAAACTACTTAGGGAATTGCCGGGATTCGAACAGACGCCCGCGTTTTTCATGACAGCCAAGGTTGGATCGGAAGACCAGGAGGAACTGCTGAATAGCGGAGCGGCAGCCGTCATTCCGAAGCCTTTCGATCCGCTGACCGTTGCCGCCGATATTGTCACAATGTGGCAAGCTGAGCTTGGCAAGAGCCAAAAGTCCAATCCGTGAAAAGCGCCTTATGGCCTCTTGATCGGGGCGAGCATTCAGGACGCGTACTCTACGACATCCATCAATGCGGCTTGAACCTTGTCGCCATCGATTTTCATGACAGGACCAACCGCGGTCGCTTTCATCCCCATTCTTTTCAGCCATCGCTTGAAAACAGCGGGGACGATCCCGATAACCTGCGTTGCCCCGACCGACCGCGCAGCAGAGGCCATTCCCCTCATCAGCATCGTTTGAACGCCCAGCCGGCTTTGGGCCGGCACGGTGTCCGAGATGAAAAGCCTGGTTGCTTCCCAGATGTATTTGCTGACCGGCGCTTCCTCGTACAGTGCGTCGCTGGGCAGCTCTGGAATGAGGCCCAATTGCGCATCGCGCAGCATGTAGGTGTGGTTGCCGCACCGGGCTGTCGTCGGGGCAATTCTGACCCCGGCCAGGACTTCGCCGTGATTGTGTATGACGACCCATCTGGCCATTGGAGTGTCATACTGATCGAATTCCATGCCATCCGTTTCAGGGAGCTTCCATCCCTTCTGGGCAATAAATACCTCGCGCCTCGCTTTCAGATAGGTTACGAAAAGGGTGCCGAATTCATGCATGTTCTGCACCGAAAGCGTCGTCGTCAGGGCGTCCAGGGCAGGGTCGAATGCGGGTTGGGGAAATGCCGCACCCCGGTCTTGCGAACGCGCCTTCCTGTTCGATCGCCAATTGAAGAGATCAGAAAATGGGCGCTTTTCCAACTCTCTCTGCGGCACAAGATCTGGAAAGACCATATGGGCTTTCTGATTGCTAAAAACTTCGTGATTTCCCATGTGTCGTACCGGCTTGCTTCCTCCAAGACGTGAACAATCAACCAAATTCCACTATCATTGGGCAGCATCTTGTCACTAATATACATCACCAATCAATTGGAAAATACAACCAGAGAGTTGCGCATCACTGGATTTTCGACCCATTGATTGTGAGATGAGGGTAGGGGAGACACACATTTGAACAGCCCGGAAGAAACCACGACGGCCCCGTCGGCGGACCGCGAAGTGGACAAACTCGTTCAAAATATGCGGGATTATTGCCAAGTCGGCATAGACCTTGTCTGGCAGCGACAGATAATTTTCGCGGCAGCGCTGGCACTTGCCGCGTACTACTACGATGTTTGGCTGGCCGTTGCTGTTTTGCTGCTTATCTCGATTTCAGAGATATATGACTTCTGGGTTTTCAGGCGTATCTTGAATTGGACAGGGGATGACCCGCAGACGGCGCGCCGATTTCTTCACCTGTTGTATTTTGGCACCATACTCAGCGCGTCGGTGATCGTCATGTACTCCATCGGCCTTGCGGTCTTGCAGGGCCCCACGACCCATTTCATGTCGTTGTTCTTTCTCTTTGCAGCGGCCTTGTTCGCAGCGATGAACAACCACCAGATCGTGCCGATCCTCGTGATCCGGCTTGTCCTTTACGGCTTTGCGTTCCTGTTCATTCCCATCCGCGACATCGTGATCACCGATGCCGCGCTCAAGTCAGAACTATGGGCGCAGCTTTTCACCAGCGTCTTCGTGCTATTTTTCATAATAGACAGCTCAAGAAACTATTTGCGCTTTTACCGGACGCAACTTGCCCAGATGGACATGCTGCGTGCCGAGCATGAAAAGACGCGCATCGCATACAACGCCAAGTCCGAATTCGTCTCGACCATGAGCCATGAGCTTCGCACCCCGTTGACGTCCATCAAGGGGGCCGTGGACCTGGTGAATTCCGGGCAGCTTGGTGCATTGCCGGAAAAGGCCTCGGGTGCGCTGGAGGTGGCTCAACGCAACTGCGCGCGATTGCTTGGCTTGATAAACGAGATACTCGACCTGCAAAGGTTGGAATCCGGGAACCTGTCGTTTGCCATGCAGAAAACCGACCTGCGCCAGATCGTATCGGACGCCGTATCCGATAATCAACCCTACGCGACAAAGCTGGGCATCTCCATCTTGCCCACGATGCCGGAGCAGCCAGTGTGGGTTAATGCGGACCAGGCCCGCCTGCATCAGGTCTTTACCAACATCTTGTCGAATGCGGCCAAGTTTTCGCCATCGGGAAGCGCGGTGCGCGTTTTCCTTCAGATCAACAGCCACAAGGTCCGCGTGTGCTTTCGTGATGAAGGTGTTGGCCTTTCGGAAGACGATGCGGTCAAGGTCTTTGATCGTTTCACCCAGCTCGACTCGTCGGACACGCGCAAGACCGGGGGGTCGGGGCTTGGCATGAATATTTCCAAGCACATCATGGAAGCGCATGAAGGCTTGATCACCTACTCGAAAAACGTGGGTGACGGCACGACCTTTGTCGTTGAATTGCCGCGGCAATAGATCAAAGCGTTTGGGCGCAAAACGCACAAGCTTACTGAACGACAGGGCATCCCTCGGGGCACTTCCGGGCCACCGCCGGACCGTGCCGCGTTACCTGCTTGAACGGAGGTTGCTGGCTGGGGTGGTAGGA
>CAZOKA010000151.1:0-6144 GCA_964580265.1 uncultured Rhodobacterales bacterium
ATGAGCAGCTATGTTCGGGAGAAATGGTGCCCAGGAGAGGACTCGAACCTCCACGTCCATACAGACACTAGCACCTGAAGCTAGCGCGTCTACCAATTCCGCCACCTGGGCAGGTGTCGTGAGCACGGCGTTTAGACGCGCCCGAAGGCGGTGTCAACGCAGATTTGCAGGATTCTTGGCGTGGCATCATATCTCCTTGTTCCGCATGGCAATGAAGGCTAGGAAAGTGCCTGAATTCGAGAGCCGGAGGCAGTCTCATGTCGAAACTTGTGACCATCTATGGCGGTTCGGGGTTTGTCGGGCGTTACATTACGCGCCGACTGGCGCAGAACGGCTGGCGTGTGCGGGTTGCGGTGCGCCGCCCGAACGAAGCGATGCATGTCAAACCGTATGGCGTTCCCGGGCAGGTCGAGCCGGTGTTCTGCAACATTCGTGACGATGCCTCGGTGCGGCAAGTCATGCAGGATGCGGATGCTGTCATCAATTGCGTCGGCGTTCTGAACGAAGTAGGGCGCAACGGGTTTGATGCGGTGCAGCACGAAGGCGCCGAACGGATCGCCCGCATCGCCGCCGAAAGCGACGTTCAACGCATGGTGCAGATATCGTCCATTGGGGCCGACAAAGACGCCGACAGCATGTATTCGCGCACCAAGGCTTTGGGCGAAGAGGCGGTCCTGAGCCATATGCCGGGGGCGGTGATCCTGCGCCCATCCGTCATGTTCGGACCCGAGGATGACTTCTTCAACCGCTTTGCCGGCATGACACGGTTCGGCCCGGTCCTGCCTGTCGTGGGCGCGGCGACGCGGTTTCAGCCGGTTTACGTGGATGACGTGGCGCAAGCAGCCGTTCTTGGCGTCGAGGGGCAGGCGGCCCCAGGCATCTACGAGTTGGGCGGGCCGGAGGTGGCCACGTTCCGCGCGCTGATGCAGCAGATGCTGACTATCGTGCACCGCCGCCGCTTGATCGTGAACATGCCATTCTTCATCGCCCGGATCATGGCGTTCGGATTCGACATGGTGCAGAAGGCCACCTTGGGCCTGATCACCAATGGCGTGCTGACGCGCGATCAGTTGCACAACCTGCGCCGCGATAATGTTGTCAGCGCCGATGCAAAAGGGTTTGACGAGCTTGGCATAACGCCGAAGTCCATGGCGACGATCCTGCCGGAGTACCTGTGGCGGTTCCGCCCTTCGGGGCAGTATGACGATATTCGCGATTCCGCCCGTAACCTGCGCACCGATCAGGTGTAGGCGATCCATAGCAGGATCAGGCCAAGAGCGATGCGATAGACCACGTAAGGGGTGAAGCTGACCCGGGACAGGAACCGCATCATCATGGCCAGGGCGCCATAGGCGGCAACGAACGAGAGCGCTGCGGCAATTGCGATGCCGCCCAGCATTTCGGGCGATATCCCACCTTCGTCTATCGCCCTGAGGCCCAGAAGGCCCCCTGTTGCCAAGGTGATCGGGATCGACATCAGCATCGAGAGGCGCGCAGCCTCGTGCCGCTCATAGCCCAGCGCGCGCGCCGAGGTCATGGTGATACCCGAGCGTGATACGCCGGGAATCAGGGCGACGGCCTGCCAAAGACCCATGATCGCCGCATCACGCCACGACCATGTCTGCGCATGCTTGACCTGCGGCGCGACACGGTCGAACCACCACAGCGCAATGCCAAACAGGATCATCGTCCAACCGATGACAGGGACCGAGCGCAACGCGCCCTCCAGCCCCGCCAGCGCAAGGAAGCCGCCGAACACCACCGCGGGAACGGTCGCCACGATCAGCAATCCGGCAAGTCGTGCTTGTGGCGTGTCGCTGCGGCGTCGCGCGATGTGCCAAAGCCCGGCAAAGGCCGACAGCGATTCTGCGCGGAAATAGAGGATCACCGCGAAGATCGAACCGATATGAACGGCCACATCCAGGGCGAGGTCATCTGCAGTCACACCGGCGACCCGATGTATCAATATCAGGTGCGCCGACGAAGAAATCGGCAAGAATTCGGTGATACCCTGAACGATCGCCAGGAGAGCAAGCAGGAAAAGTGTCATTGTTCAGACCTTTCACCACCTGAATAAAGCATTGATCAGAAAAGAAAATACCTATTTTAGGTCCATTTCGGACTTACTTTTTCTGCATGAGCAGAAAATTGAACACGGGATCGGCAAAATTTTTCTTATTAGGTCAGCATTGCATACTTTTATTGTTTGTCAGCATGATTTACAAGGCTCCGACCCGAAGTGAACGGAGGCTGAGCCGTGGCCAAGCAACCCATGTTGAAATTCGTGAACGTCCAGCGTGCCATGCCGGAGAAGCGTGTGCCCGATCTGCGGCGCGAGGACTTTCACGAGATCTACGCCGAGTTCGCGGAAGAGAAAGCCGCCGAGCAGGCCAGCCGGTGCAGCCAGTGCGGCGTGCCGTATTGCCAGACGCATTGCCCGCTGCACAACAACATTCCCGACTGGTTGCGCCTGACGGCCCAGGGGCGGTTGCAGGAGGCTTATGAGTTAAGCCAGGCAACCAATACCTTCCCCGAAATCTGCGGGCGTATCTGCCCGCAGGACCGCCTGTGCGAAGGTAACTGCGTGATCGAGCAGTCGGGGCACGGCACCGTGACCATCGGCGCGGTCGAGAAATACATCACCGACACCGCCTGGGAGCGCGGCTGGGTTCAGCCCATCACGCCGAAAACCGAGCGGGAACAATCGGTTGGCATCATCGGCGCGGGGCCTGGCGGGTTGGCGGCGGCGGACGTGCTGCGGCGCGAGGGCGTGCAGGTGACGATCTATGACCGACACGACCGGGCCGGCGGGCTGATGACCTACGGGATTCCGGGATTCAAGCTGGAAAAAGAAGTGGTTATGCGCCGCAACGCCCAGCTTGAGCAGGGCGGCGTGGAATTCGTTCTGAACTGCAACGTGGGCGAGGATATCAGCTTTGACGCGATCCGGGGCAAGCATGATGCGGTTCTGATCGCCACCGGCGTTTACAAGACTCGCGATCTGGAAACCCCCGGCAGCGGTGCGGACGGAATCGTGCGAGCCATTGATTTCCTTACCATAAGTAACCGTCACGGGTTTGGCGACGAGGTGCCGGAATTCGAGGACGGCACGCTGAACGCGGCAGGCAAGCGCGTGGTGGTGGTCGGCGGCGGCGACACGGCGATGGATTGCGTGCGCACGGCCATCAGGCAGGGCGCTCAAAGCGTGAAATGCCTGTATCGCCGCGACCGCGCCAACATGCCCGGCAGCCAGCGCGAGGTTGCCAATGCCGAGGAGGAAGGCGTTGAATTTGTTTGGCTTTCCGCGCCCAAGGGGTTCACTGGAAACCCGGTCGAGGGTGTGATGGTGCAGCAAATGCGCCTTGGTGCGCCCGACGTGACCGGGCGCCAGACCCCCGAGGTGATCGAGGGCGCAGATTACGTGGAGCCCGCCGACATGGTGATCAAGGCCTTGGGATTCGAGCCTGAAGACCTGCCAAGCCTTTGGGAACAAAAGGAATTGGATGTGACCCGCTGGGGCACGGTGAAGGCGGAGTTCGAGACCGGCGCAACCAGCATGGAGGGCGTTTTCGCCGTGGGCGATATCGTGCGCGGCGCATCCCTGGTAGTGTGGGCGATCCGCGACGGGCGCGATTCCGCGGCCGCGGTCCTGGAATACCTGGGCACGCCGGCACAGGCCATCGCGGCGGAGTGAGCCCGCGCGGTTGTCCGGGTTGTACGGGGAAATCGTACGAAACTCCGAGGCGCGCCGGACCCGACGCTGGCCCCGCGAAAGACAAGGATGAACGGGCGGCAACCTGATGGAAAGGACAGCCTCCCTGACCCACCGAGTAAAGGAAGGGTAAAGAACGATGACGAAACTGGATCACAACTGGGCCGCGGCCGAAGAGGCCAAGCGCAAGTGGATGGCCGAGAACGGAATGTATTCCGAAACGGACGAGCATTCCTCCTGCGGGGTCGGCCTTGTCGTGTCGATCGACGGCAAGCCGGCGCGCAGCGTCGTCGAGGCGGGCATTGATGCGCTCAAGGCGATTTGGCACCGCGGCGCGGTGGATGCCGACGGCAAGACCGGCGACGGCGCGGGCATTCATGTGCAGATCCCGGCACCGTTCTTTTACGATCAGATTCGCCGCACCGGGCACGAGCCCGACACCAGCCGCCTGATGGCGGTTGGGCAGGTGTTCTTGCCGCGCTCGAACTTTGCCGCGCAGGAAACGTGCCGCACCATCGTCGAAACCGAGGTGCTGCGCATGGGGTATTACATCTATGGCTGGCGGCATGTGCCGGTGAATATCGGCTGCCTGGGTGAGAAGGCCAACGCAACGCGCCCCGAGATCGAGCAGATCCTGATTTCCAACACCAAGGGCGTGGACGAAGAGACGTTCGAGCGCGAGCTATACGTGATCCGCCGCCGGATCGAGAAGGCCGCCGCCGCAGCCCATGTGACGGAGTTGTATATCGCGTCGCTGTCGTGCCGCAGCATCATCTACAAGGGCATGATGCTGGCCGAGCAGGTGGCGGAGTTCTACCCCGATTTGCAGGATGAGAGATTCGAGAGCGCGTTCGCGATCTATCACCAGCGCTACAGCACCAACACCTTTCCGCAGTGGTGGCTGGCGCAACCGTTCCGGATGCTGGCCCATAACGGCGAGATCAACACCCTGCGGGGCAATCTGAACTGGATGAAGAGCCACGAGATCCGGATGGCCAGCTCTGCGTTTGGCGACATGGCCGAAGAGATCAAGCCGATCGTCGCGCAAGGCTCATCGGACAGTGCGGCGCTGGATGCGGTGTTCGAGGTGCTGGTGCGCGCGGGGCGTAACGCGCCGATGGCCAAGACGATGCTGGTGCCTGAATCGTGGTCCAAGCAGCGGGTGGAACTGCCGCCGGCGTGGCGCGATATGTATGCCTATTGCAACGCGGTGATGGAGCCGTGGGACGGCCCCGCCGCGTTGGCCATGACCGATGGCAGGTGGGTTTGTGCCGGGCTGGACCGCAACGGATTGCGGCCGATGCGCTATGTCGTCACCGGCGATGGCCTGCTGATCGCGGGGTCCGAGGCGGGCATGGTGGTGGTGGACGAATCCACCGTGCGCGAAAAGGGCGCGCTGGGACCGGGGCAGATGATTGCCGTGGACATGACCGAGGGAAAGGTTTTCCACGACACCGAGATCAAGGACACGCTGGCCGCGAGCCAGCCCTTTGGCGAATGGGTCGGCCGGATCAAGGATCTGGACGAGGCCCTGTTGGGGTTGTCGGAAAAGCCGATCTTTTCGGGCGGCGAATTGCGCAAGCGGCAAATCGCGGCGGGCTACAGCATCGAGGAACTGGAGCAGATCCTTGCGCCGATGGCAGAGGATGGCAAGGAAGCGTTGGCCAGCATGGGCGATGACACGCCCAGCGCGGTTCTGTCCAAGAAATACCGCCCGCTGAGCCATTATTTCCGCCAGAGTTTCAGCCAGGTGACGAACCCGGCAATCGATTCGATCCGCGAATTTCGGGTGATGAGCCTGAAGACGCGGTTCGGCAACCTGAAGAACGTGCTGGACGAGTCGAGCGCGCAGACCGAGATCCTGGTGCTGGAAAGCCCGTTCGTGGGCAATGCGCAGTGGGACGAGTTGATCAGCCATTTCAACGCCGAGGTGAACGAGATCGACTGCACCTTCCCGGCCGGGGGGGGCGAGGGCGCCCTGCGCAAGGAGCTGGAGCGCATCCGCGCCGAGGCGGAGGATGCCGTGCGCTCGGGGACCGGGCACCTGGTGCTGACCGATCAGAACCAATCCGGGGACCGGGTGGCGATGCCGATGATCCTGGCCACCAGCGCGGTGCACAGCCACCTGACGCGCAAGGGGCTGCGGACCTTCTGTTCGCTGAACGTGCGGTCGGCGGAATGCATCGACCCGCATTATTTCGCGGTTCTGATCGGCTGTGGCGCGACGGTGGTCAACGCCTACCTGGCCGAGGACAGCCTGGCCGACCGGATCGAGCGCGGCCTGCTGGAGGGCACCCTGACCGAAGCGGTGCGCCGCTACCGCGAGGCGATCGACCAGGGCCTTCTGAAGATCATGGCGAAGATGGGGATCAGCGTCATCTCGTCCTATCGCGGCGGTCTGAACTTCGAGGCGGTGGGCCTGAGCCGGGCGA
>CAZOKA010000152.1:0-6143 GCA_964580265.1 uncultured Rhodobacterales bacterium
CCCGGCACGGCGCTGCGACAGGTCCAGGTTGTATTGGGCACTACCGGTATTGTCGGTATGGCCCAGCACCTGGACCTTGGATTGCGGGTAATCGTTCAGACTTTGCGCGACCGTGCGCAGATCGTCGCGCAAGACCTGGCTCACCTGCGCGCTGTCGGTTGCGAACAGGATATCCTGCGGCATTGTCACGATCAGGCGGTCGCCGGTGTTGCGCACCGTTGCCGCGCTGCCCAGGTCGTTGCGCAGCTCGGCTTCCTGCTTGTCGATGTTGTAGCCCACGCCGGCGCCTACACCCGCGCCAATGGCGCCGCCCACAAGCGCGCCCTTGGTCTTGTTGTCGCTGACCAGCGCGCCGGTTGCGGCCCCCAGAAGCCCGCCAAGAAACGCCCCTTGCTGGGTCTTGTCGCCGGGGCGGCCCGAATACGGGTCGGCCGGGTCGGTGCAGGCGGTCGCGGTCAATAGGGATGCCCCTGCCAGCAGCAGGACGGATTTACTTGCAAAAGTCATTCTGGTCGCCTCGTGTCAGGTTCCTGGATCGCGACCGTTATATATGGCCTACGCCCCCGACCCAAGATGAAACCCAGCCCTCGTCGGCGGCAAACCGCGCATATTTTATCCCGACGCGCAATTGTTGTTCGGCATCATCCACCGACCGCGTCCGAAATGCGTGCCGCATTACCCCCGGCATCGGCGCGTGCGCCCTCGTAGGCCAGCATAGCGCGCTTCACGGGCAATCCCCAGTGATAGCCGCCAAGGCCCCCGGACTTGCGCAGGGCGCGGTGGCACGGGATCAGCCAACTGACCGGGTTGCGCCCTACGGCCGTGCCGACCGCGCGCACCGCGCGTGGGCTGCCGATGGCACTTGCGATCTCGCCATACGTTGTCACGTGCCCCGTCGGCACCCTGAGTAGCGCCTCCCAAACCTTGATCTGAAACGGCGCCCCAATCAGGTGGAGCTGCGCCGCCCCACCGCTGCCAAAGGCCGCTTCGACCCAGTCGCGCAGCGCGTCTGCGTCCTCGACAAATCGCGCCTCGGGCCAGCGCCCGCTCATGTCCTGCCATGCCGCCTTCTCGCCCACCTCGTCGGTAAAGGCCATGCCGCACAGGCCGCGCTCGGTGCCCATCGCCAGAACCCCGCCAAACGGGCTTTGGAACATGCCGTGCCGGATCGTCAGGCCCGCGCCGCGACGTGCATAGGCGCCGGGGCTCATTGCCTCCCACCGCAGGAACAGATCATGCAGCCGCCCGCCCCCCGACAGGCCGGCGCCCTGCGCCGCCTCCAGCGTGCTGCACCGCGCCCTGAGCAAGTGCTGCGCATGATCCAGCGTCAGGTATTGCTGGTACCGCTTGGGCGACACGCCTACCCACGCCGTGAACAGGCGCTGGAAATGCGCCGCGCTCATTCCCATTCGCTCGGCCAGTTGGTCCAGCGTCAAGGGCGCGTCGGCGGCGTCGATCTCGGCAATCGCGCGGCGCATCACGTGGTAGTGGTATGTGTCGCCCTGGTCGGTGTCGGTCATCATCGCTCCATCCTTTGCCCGTACATTAGCGCGCATCGCCCCCATGCCGCGACCCGGAACTTGCGCTTTCGCCGCAGGTGCTTTCGCTTGCCCCCGCCCGCGCGGGCGGGCATAGAAAGCGTCATGGCCAAGCAACTGGATTACCACGCGATACGCGAGATTTTCACCCGCTTTCACGCGGCCGAGCCGGAACCGCGCGGCGAGCTGGAGCATGTCAACGCCTTCACCCTTGTCGTCGCTGTCGCGCTCAGCGCGCAAGCCACAGATGCGGGCGTGAACCGCGCCACGCGCGCCCTGTTTCAGGTGGCCGATACCCCCGAAAAGATGCTGGAGCTGGGCGAAGAGGGCCTGATCGAGCACATCAAGACGATTGGCCTGTACCGCAACAAGGCCAAAAACGTCATCAAGCTCAGCCGCATATTGGTCGACGAGTATGGCGGCGAGGTACCCAATTCCCGCGCTGCCCTGCAATCGCTGCCCGGTGTCGGGCGCAAGACGGCCAACGTGGTTCTGAACATGTGGTGGGGCATGCCCGCGCAGGCGGTCGATACCCACATTTTTCGCTTCGGTAACCGCTCGGGCGTTTGTCCGGGCAAGGATGTCATAGCCGTGGAGCGCGCGATCGAAGATAACATCCCGGCCGATTTCCAGCGTCACGCGCATCACTGGATGATCCTGCACGGCCGCTATACCTGCGTCGCCCGCAAGCCGAAATGTAACGCCTGCCTTATCCGCGATCTCTGCCAATACGAGGACAAAACACCATGACCAAATACCAGGTTGTCGGCATCGGCAACGCCATCGTCGATGTCATCTGCCCGTCCGATGACGCGTTCCTTGATCGCATGGGCATCCAGAAGGGTGTCATGCAACTGATCGAACGCGAACGCGGCGAGTTGCTCTACGACGCGATGGAAAGCCACACCCGTCGCCCCGGCGGATCGGTCGCCAATACGCTGGCGGGCTTGGGCAATCTGGGCCTTGGCACCGCGTTCATCGGACGGGTGCGCGCCGATGCGCTGGGCCGCTTCTATGCCGATGAAATGGCCAACGGTGGCACCGATTTCGTCAATCCGCCGGTGCCGGTGAAAAAGGCAGATCAGCCCACCTCGCGCAGCATGATCTTCGTCTCGCCCGATGGCGAGCGGTCGATGAATACCTACCTCGGCATCTCGGCCGACCTGGGCCCCGACGATGTGCCCGATGACGTGGCCGGAGCCGCCGAAATCCTGTTCCTCGAAGGGTATCTTTACGACAAACCGCGCGGCAAAGAGGCGTTCGAAGCCGCTGCGCGAGCCTGTCGTAAGGCCGGCGGCAAGGCCGGCATCGCGCTCAGCGATCCGTTCTGCGTTGATCGTCACCGCGCCGACTTCCGCGCGCTGGTAAAGGATCTGGATTACGTTATCGGCAATGAACACGAGTGGCGCTCGCTCTATGAAACCGATGACCTTGGCGCCGCGCTGGAAACTGCCACCGCCGAAAGCGGGCTGATCGTCTGCACCCGCTCGGGCCATGACGTGGTGCTGGCGCAGGGCGATGAAACGGTGACCGTCCCGGTGCACGAAGTGACCCCCGTTGACGCCACCGGCGCGGGCGATCAATTCGCCGCCGGGTTCCTTTACGGCATGGCCACCGGCCAGTCGCTCGAGGCGTCGGGCCGCATGGGCTGTGTCGCCGCGTCCGAGGTGATCGGCCACTACGGCGCCCGCCCCGAAGCCGATCTCAAGGCGCTGTTCGCGCAGAACGGGCTGATCTGAGGGCCGGGGTGATGCGCGTGGCAAACTGGTTGCGCCATGGCGTCTACCGTAGATCGTGTTTCCGTCTGATGTGGGTTGCAGGTGGAGCCGCTCCGCAATGTGGAATGAAAAACGCATCTATTCAAAGCGCAACAAAGGGCAGTGCCCGACCGCGGGTGGGCGTTTGAAAGGGGTGAGCGAGGCACTTTATCGTGCAGCCACATCGAACGATCTTTCGGTATTGTGACGTTGAAAAAGCGCCCGCCCTGGGGGCGGTCGGGCGCAGCCCGGCGGCGCGTGCCGCGCCTTTATTCCGGGCAATCCGGCACACACCCCACCTGAAAACACCACGCACACCATCAGACCAGATTGCCCTGCCGCTAAGTCCAGTATAATCTGCACGGATGGCAATTCCGGTCGAGACATTCTTTCTGGCGGCAGAGGATCAGGGCACGCTTCAGGCCCGGATACGGGCGATGATCGCCAATGGCATCCTGTCGGGCCGGTTCCAGCGGGGCGAGAAACTGCCATCGACCCGAAAACTGGCGGCGCATCTGGGCGTCTCGCGCATCACGGTGACGCTGGCCTATACGGAGTTGCAGGCCAGCGACTACCTCACCTCGCGGGGGCGCTCGGGCTTTTACGTGTCGCCCACTGCGCCCGAACCGCGGCCCGATCACCCCGCGCCGCCACGGCGCGACGCGGTGGACTGGACCCGCGCCATCGGGCAGCGGTTTACCGGCGGCGCCACCGGCGAGAAACAGCACGACTGGGCCAGCTTTCGCTACCCCTTCATCTACGGGCAGGCCGATCCGGCCCTGTTCGATCATGCCAACTGGCGGCTTTGCGCGCTTCAGGCGCTTGGCGCGCGGGATTTCTCGGCGCTGACGGCGGACCTGTATGATCGCGACGATCCCAAACTGATCGAGTTCATCGCTCGCCATACCCTGCCGCGCCGGGGGATATTGGCACGCCCGTCGGAAATACTGGTCACGATGGGCGCGCAGAACGCTTTGTGGCTGGCGGCGCAGGTGTTGCTGAATCAGCGGCGCGTCGCGGCGGTGGAAAATCCCTGCTACCCGGCGCAGCGCGATATCCTGATGCAATCGCGCTGCAATCTCGCGGCGGTCGATGTCGATGCCGATGGCCTGCCGCCCGAGGCCCTGCCGGACGATACCGATGTCGTGTTCACTACCCCGTCGCACCAATGCCCCACATCGGCGACCATGCCGGTGGCGCGCCGCCATGCCCTGCTGGAGCGCGCCCGCGACCTAGACGCGCTGATTGTCGAGGATGATTACGAGTTCGAGATGTCCTTTCTCTCGGCCCCGTCTCCGGCGCTCAAGTCGCTCGATGAGGATGGTCGCGTGATCTACATCGGCAGCTTCTCCAAGTCGCTGTTTCCGGGCCTGCGCCTCGGTTATCTCGTCGGGCCGGAGCCGTTCATTCGCGAGGCGCGCGCGCTGCGTGCCACCGTCCTGCGCCACCCGCCGGGCCATATCCAGCGCACCGCCGCCTATTTCCTGAGCCTCGGCCACTACGACGCGCAGATTCGCCGTATGGGCCGGGTGTTGTCCGAGCGGCGGCGCGTCATGCAGGACGCGCTGGATGCGCATGGCCTGTCGGTTGCGGGGCAGGGGGCGTTCGGCGGATCGGCCTTCTGGATGCGCACCCTGCATGGCCTCGATAGCGCCGCTCTGGCCGCCGCGCTAAAGACGCGCGATGTGCTGATCGAGCCGGGCTGGTCCTTCTTCGATCCGTCCCGCCCACGGCATGATTTCTACCGCCTCGCCTATTCCTCGATCCCGGCGGACCGAATCGCCGAGGGCGTCGCCCTGTTGGCTTCCGCGCAGATCCGCGCCTGATGCGGCGGGGGGTCGTGCAATCGTCATCCAGCCGTGCCATGCAGGGCGCAGCCCCAAAACCCAAGGCACAATGATGCAAGATCCGTTTCCGTTCCTGTCCCCCGTCACCGCCGATGCGCCCCGCCGCCTGCTGGATCGCGCGCATGGCCTGCCGGTGCCGCGCGTGGCGCTGGTCAACGCGGGCGCCGAGAATCCCCTGTCCGGTATCCGCGAGGCGGCCGAGGCCGGGCTGGCCGAGCCGATCCTGATCGGTGACCGTGACAAGATCCGCGCCACAGCCGACGCCATCGGATGGGATATAAGCGCCCTGCGCCTGATCCACGCGCCGCGCGATACCGCCGCTGCCAAGGCGGCCGAACTGGCCCGCGTCGGCCAGGTGGATTCGATCATGAAAGGGCAGGTGCATACCTCGGCCTTTCTCAAGGCGCTGCTGCCGCGCGCCGCTGGGCTGCGCGCCGATGGTATGCGCTGCGGCCATGTCTTTCACATCACTGCGCCGCATTCCGACCGGCCCCTGCTGCTGACCGATGGCGCGCTCAACGTGGACCCCGATATTGCCACCCGGCAGGATTGTTTGCGCCACGCGATCACGCTGGCGCGGCAATTGGGCATCGACCGTCCCAAGGCCGCGATCCTGTCGGCGAACGAGGATCCGATCCCATCGCTGCGTAACTCGGTCGAGGCGGCGCAGATCGCCGCATGGGCGCGCACCGCCCTGCCGCAGGCCGACGTTGCCGGACCGATGGCGCTGGACCTGATATTTTCGCGCGCCGCCGCCGAGGCCAAGCATTACGCGTCGCCCGTCGCGGGCGATGCCGATATCGTGCTGACCCCGAACATCACCACCGGCAACGCCGTGTTCAAGCTGATGATGCTTGGCATGGGCTGTTGCGCTGGCGGCGTGGTGCTGGGTGCCAAGGTGCCGATCCTGCTGACCTCGCGCGCGCAGGGCGCACCGGCGCGGATCGCCTCGGCGGCGCTGGGCGTGATCGCGGCGGCGGGGGGCGGGCAATGATCCTTGT
>CAZOKA010000153.1:0-6074 GCA_964580265.1 uncultured Rhodobacterales bacterium
CGCCGTCGCGATCTGACCTGTACGAACCTTACATTTCAAGCCGCGAAATGCCCGTATTGTAAGATTGTTAACGGGATTTAACCTTTAGCCGACGATCCCGCGCAGCCAGCAGTTTCAACCGGAGCGCGTTAAGCTGGATGAACCCTGCCGCGTCCTTCTGATCATAGGCGCCGGCGTCGTCCTCGAATGTCACATGAGCCTCGGAATAAAGCGAGTGTTCGGACCACCGCCCAACGGTTCGCGCAAGTCCCTTGTAGAGCTTCAAGCGCACCGTTCCGGACACATGATCTTGTGATTTGTCGATGGCTGCCTGCAACATCTCGCGTTCCGGGCTATACCAGAAGCCGTTGTAGATCAGCTCCGCATAGCGCGGCATCAGCTCATCCTTCAGGTGCGCCGCCCCCCGATCCAGGGTGATCTGCTCGATCCCGCGATGCGCCTCCAGCAGAACCGTACCGCCGGGTGTCTCGTAAATCCCGCGGCTCTTCATGCCAACGAACCGCCCTTCGACCAGGTCAAGCCGCCCAATGCCATGTTTGCCACCCAATTCATTGAGCTTTGTCAATACCTTGGCTGGGCTCATCGCCTCACCATTTATGCTGACCGCATCGCCTTTTTCAAACCCGACCTCGATGAATTCGGGCGTATCCGGCGCATCCTCGGGGTTAGTCGTGCGCTGGTATACATAGTCCGGCGCGTCCTGCGCCGGGTCTTCCAGAACCTTGCCCTCGCTCGACGTGTGCAGCAGGTTGGCATCCACCGAGAAGGGCGCCTCGCCTCGCTTGTCCTTGGCGATCGGAATCTGGTTTTTCTCTGCAAAATCAAGTAGTTTCGTGCGGCTGGTCAAATCCCACTCGCGCCACGGCGCGATCACCTTGATATCGGGGTTGAGCGCATAGGCGGCCAGTTCGAACCGCACCTGGTCGTTACCCTTGCCGGTCGCGCCATGCGCCACGGCATCGGCGCCGGTCTCCTCTGCAATCTCGACAAGTCGCTTTGAAATCAAGGGCCTGGCGATGGATGTGCCCAGCAGATACAGGCCCTCGTAAACCGCGTTGGCGCGGAACATCGGGAACACGAAATCGCGCACGAATTCTTCGCGGATATCCTCGATATAGATATTTTCCGGTTTTATCCCAAGGAGTTCCGCCTTCTGACGGGCGGGTTCCAATTCCTCGCCCTGTCCCAGGTCGGCGGTGAACGTCACCACCTCGCATCCGTATTCGGTTTGCAGCCATTTCAGGATGATCGACGTATCCAGACCACCGGAATAGGCCAGCACGACTTTCTTGGGCGCGGACATCATGTTTCCCCTTGTATTCAAGCTTTGCAGCGCGATTAGCCGGTTTTCCCGCGCAGGGCAAGGTCAGGGCTTGCGCAAGCGCCTCGGCTGGGCCAGACAATTGCGATGACCAGTTTTCGCGACACCGCCCGCTCCGCCACCACCGCCATGCGCGAGGTGTTCCCAGCCACCCCGCTGCAACGCAATGCGCACCTGTCGGAACGCTTTGGCGCCGATATCTGGCTCAAGCGCGAAGATCTGTCGCCTGTTCGTTCGTACAAGCTGCGCGGCGCGTTCAACGCAATGCGCAAAGTGCTTGAAAACGAACCGGAAAAAAGGCTTTTCGTTTGCGCCAGCGCGGGCAATCACGCCCAGGGTGTTGCCTTCATGTGCCGCCATTTTGGCGTGCGCGGTGTGATCTTCATGCCGGTCACAACGCCGCAGCAGAAAATTCACAAGACCCGCACATTCGGCGGTGACGCCATCGAGATCCGCCTGACCGGGGACTATTTCGACGACACGCTCGCCTCGGCCAAGGCGTTCTGCGCCCAAAAGGGTGCACATTTCCTTGCCCCCTTCGATGACCCCGACGTGATCGAAGGGCAAGCCTCTGTCGCCGTTGAAATCAAGGAACAATTGGGCGGGCTACCTGATCGCGTCATCCTGCCGGTGGGCGGCGGTGGCTTGTCGGCTGGCGTGCGCAGCTATTTCGAAGACGGCTGCGATTATACCTTCGTAGAGCCTGCGGGCGGCGCCAGCCTTGCCGCAGCACTGGCCGCCGGAAAACCCGTCAAGCTGGACAAGGTGGATTCCTTCGTCGATGGCGCCGCCGTTGCCTGCATCGGCGCGCAGCCCTTCGCACGCCTGGCCGACGTGAACCCGGAAGATGTCCGTACCGCGCCCGAAGACCGGATTTGCGCCACAATGCTTGAAATGTTGAACGTTGAGGGCGTTGTGCTTGAGCCGGCCGGGGCGCTTGCAGTGGATGTGCTCGTCGATGTTGCCGAGCAAATCCGCGGCAAGACCGTTGTGTGCGTCACGTCGGGCGGAAACTTCGATTTCGAACGCCTGCCGGAGGTCAAAGAGCGCGCGCAACGCTACTCCGGGGTCAAGAAATACTTTATCCTGCGCCTGCCGCAACGTCCCGGCGCGCTTAAGGAATTTCTGAACATACTGGGGCCGCAGGATGATATCGCGCGTTTCGAGTACCTGAAGAAGTCGGCGCGAAATTTCGGGTCTGTCCTGATTGGCATCGAAACGCGCGAGGCTGGAAATTTCGAGGTTCTCTTCAACAAGCTGAACGAAGCAGGCTTTACTTATCGCGATATTACGGACGACGCGATCCTGGCAGAATTCCTGATATAGTTCAGAGTGCCAATTTCGTCTCAAGCCCGGCCATGAAAACCGCCCGAGATTCGTCGTAGCAGGTCAACACCTTCGCGATATCGACACCATCCGCGCGCCCCGCTGCGGCCTCGCTCTCGCCCTCCTGGCACATTTCCGCGAAGCGCTGGAAGCCAAGGTTCATGGCGCTGCCCTTGAGAAAGTGCAGATCGCTCGCAAGCTCCTCTCGCACGGCGTGTGCCCGAAGCCGTTCAACCACATCAGTCACTTCTTCCAGGAACAGGGCGACCACGTCAGCGAAGTCCTCCGCACCGATTTCATCGCGAAGTTCCGCGATACGTTTCCAGTCGATCATGCCACCTCCTCCACGCAGTCAGACCTGGCGCATCCTTGCGCCCCATCGTTAAGAGAGCATTGATGGGGGCGATGAAATGCAATCAATTCAACGCTTCATAGGTTCTTAATCCAAGCACATCTAACCTGTGCAAACCTTGCATATGCACCACGACATGCGGAGCGCGCACAATTGGTTGCCCCCGAAGCAGACCCGTCACCGACCGAACTTGCCGGGCAAGATGTGCGCGACGTGCTGGTTGTGGACGACAGCAAGTTACAGCGACGCATTCTTGCTGCATCGCTGTCAAAATGGGGATTCCGCGTGACCGAAGCCGCCAGCGCCGCCGAGGCACTGGATCTTTGTCGCGCCTCCCAGCCCGATATCGTTCTCAGCGATTGGATGATGCCTGCGATGGACGGATTGGAGTTCTGCAAGGCATTCCGCGAGTTGCCGCGCGATCAATACGGCTATTTCATCCTGCTGACATCAAAATCCGATAAGGATGCGGTCGCGCGCGGGCTGGATTGCGGCGCAGACGATTTCCTGAACAAGCCGGTAAATTCCGCCGAATTGCGCGCGCGGATCAACGCGGGCGCGCGCCTCTTGCGGAGCGAACGGGAACTGAAAGAAAAAAACCGCCTTATCAGTAGCACCTTGCGGCAATTGCAGGGCCTGTACGACGCGATAGACCGCGACCTGATCGAGGCACGCAAGCTCCAGCAATCACTGCTGCGCGACCGGCACCGCACATTCGGGCCGGCGCAGGTGTCACTGGTTCTGCAATCCAGCGGTCATGTCGGCGGTGACCTGGTGGGTTTCTACCCGGTCAATGAAACACGTTTCGGGCTGTTCGCAATCGATGTCTCCGGACATGGAATCAGCTCCGCCCTGATGACGGCGCGGCTGGCGGGCTACCTGTCTTCGGCCGCGCCGGAACATAACGTCGCGCTTCGCAAGGCGACCGATGGCACCTATGAGCCGCTGCCTCCGGCGCAAGTTGTCGAAACTCTCAACCGGCTGGTGCTGGATGAAATGGCAACGGAACACTATTTCACGCTCCTGCTCGCCGATGTGAACATCAGCAATGGCGATGTCGTGTTTTCCCAGGCGGGGCACCCACATCCCATTCTTCAGCGCAAGGATGGCTCGACCACGGCACTTGGCGAAGGCGGCCTGCCGGTCGGGCTGCTTCCCGATGCCGCTTTTGATCAATCCCGCATAACGTTGCGCCCTGGTGACAGGCTGTTGATCCAATCGGACGGGATAACGGAATGCATGACGCCGAAAGGCGAGATGCTGAACAACGAGGGGCTGATGACGATGTTGGCGCATATGCACGAAACAAGGGGGCAGGCGTTGCTGAGCACCCTTTTGGAGCACTTGCAGGCCTTTGCAGGACAACAGGATTTCGCAGATGATATATCAGCGGTCTTGCTGGAATTCTGACACTACGCATCACATCCACTGAGCGACGAAATGGCGATCCCCGCCATTCCCAAGGGTGCGCGCCGCCTCTTCTGCCGGCGCCCATATCGCAGTATGCCCCGCCTCGGTCGGGGGATGAAGCTGCCTGACGGGGCGCGCGACATATATCAGGCAAACCTTTTCGGCCCAAAGGTCATAGTCCGGCATATAGGCAAAGCGCCGAAACGCCCCTATCCGTCGCGGGGCGGATATTTTCCACCCGGTTTCCTCGGCCACTTCGCGATGAAGCGCCGCAATCGGGGATTCACCGGGATCGATCCCCCCACCGGGCAGTTGCAACTCCGGCCAAGGCCACAATTGATGCGTCAGCAACAGCGCCCCGCCCCGAGGCAGTATCGCATAGGCCCCCAAACGCCGCACATATGCTTGGCCGCGGCGGGGAGGTTCACCAAATCGCCTGATCATTGCTTGCTCCGATGCCTTGGTCCACGCCTTGCCCCGCCTATATTGAAGCGGTATGCCGAAACAAGGCGCATAAGGATACCCCATGACACTTGGTTCGAAACTGGCCTGGGACGACACGGTATTGCCGTTCCAGCTCGACACTTCAGATATTCGCGGGCGCGTTGCCCGCCTTGACAACGTCCTTGACGGTGTTCTGAAACAACACGACTACCCGCCACAGGTCGAGGCCCTCGTAGCCGAGATGTGCCTGCTCACCGCCCTGATCGGACAAACCATCAAACTGCGGTGGAAGCTGTCTCTTCAGGTGCAGTCCAAAGGCCCGGTGCGCATGATCGCGACCGACTATTTCGCCCCGTCAAGCGAGGGAGAACCAGCCCGGATTCGCGCCTATGCCAGCTTCGACGCAGACAAGCTGACTGATGCCGCCCCCTTTGAACAGGTCGGCGAGGGGTATTTCGCCATCATGCTGGACCAGGGCCGCGACATGAGCCCCTATCAGGGAATCACGCCCCTGACCGGCAGTTCCCTTTCATCCTGCGCCGAAGCCTACTTTGCGCAGTCCGAACAATTGCCGACGCGGTTTTCCTTGAGTTTTGGAAAATCCAGCGAGCCAGGCGTCGCAGAATACTGGCGCGCGGGCGGGATCATGGTGCAGCACATGCCCAAGGCGTCACCCACGACAAAGCATGACGAGGCGACCGGCGAAAACGGCCTGCTGCACGCACGCGACCTCGTGGAAGGCACAGAAAAGGAAAACTGGAACCGCACCAATATCCTGCTGGATACGCTGGACGACATCGAGCTTATCGGCCCGCATGTCTCGCCCACGGACTTGCTGATACGTTTGTTCCACGAGGATGCACCGCGTGTCTTTGATACGCAGGCGGTACGCTTTGGCTGCACCTGTTCGGAAGAACGTGTTCGCAACAGCCTTTCAATCTACTCGGCCCGCGACATCGGCAGCATGACAACGGACGACGGCCTCGTCACCGCCGATTGCCAATTCTGCGGCGCGCATTATGAACTGGACCCGGCGACGCTCGGGTTTGAAGCGGGAAAGGATGCAGGTGACGAAGGTTGATCCATTTGCAAAGGTCGTAGCGGCATTGGCCCATATGCATACGGCCTCGTCGGATTTTGATCTGAATCCGGGCGTTTCCCTGCCACCCGATCGCAAGTTGCGACCAGCCGGCGTTCTTGTCGCGCTGCAAGAGGCGGCAG
>CAZOKA010000154.1:0-6049 GCA_964580265.1 uncultured Rhodobacterales bacterium
CGTGGTGCGCGATGACACTTGGGAATGTGCGCGGCGTAGTTGGGAATCAACTTGGGAATATCGCCCAAATCGCATGAGCGCAGACAGATAGCCCTGCACGTCAGCTCGCCCGTACAGGGCCTCGTATCAATCCGACTGGGCGCCCTCTCGAGCGCCGGTCGATCTCTCCTCGATCAGCCGTCGACGGTCGATCGAGCCGCCCTCGCCCACCTCCCCTCGGGGCAGCTCGCGCTCCCCACCCGCGCCCGGCCGGCGGCGATCAGCTCGCCATCGACCCGCAGCGCCACGTAGTTCCGGCACGCCGTGCAGTTCCCGTCGCCCAGCCGCTCGCAGCCGCCGACGCCCCGCGTCTCGGTGAAGTGCTCGCACCCTGCGCAGACCCGAGCCCGCCGCTCGAGCTCATCCTCGCTCGCCACGTCGCCAGCCTCGATCGCGGAGCGGTACTTCGACGCCCCCTTGAGCCGGTCCTGGATGACCGAGTCCGTCTGGCTTCCGGGCGCGGCCATCATCGCCGGCGGCGGCGGGCACTCGGCGAGATTCGTCAGGCGGTACTCGACGCTGGGCAGAAACTGGAGCGTCGGCACGCCCTGGATCTCCCCCGCGCTCGACGCCGAGCCCCCGAGGCGCGACCAGCGCCGGCACGTCCCCTGGTTGCCCACCATCTCGAGCGTCCCCGCGGCCCGCGTCGGGAAGCCATTGTCCTCGGACGTCGGATCGCTGATCGCGCCGCTCGCCACATACGGCCCCACCAGGTACGAGCTCACCGTGTCGTCGACGGCGAAGCTCAGGATGTCGCCCGAGCCCGCCAGCCCGAGCGTCCGCCCGCGGAGCTGCATGCGCCACGTCGCGCTCCCGCCGCTGATGACCGGCACGTCATCGAGGCTCCGGTAGCGCGTGTCGTCGATCCCGATGAAGTATTGCCACCGGAGGTTCTCGCCGTCGTTGTCGGTCGTTCCGTCGTAGGCGGGCACGCGCGCCTCCTGGCGGAACGCCAGCCAGAACTCCCCCACGTCGTCGAAGCCCTGGAGCGCCCCGTGCCGCACGGCGACGAAGGTGAAGCTCCCCGCCTCGGCGGGGGCGCAGGGATCGGAGCCGTCGTTGCTCGCCGTCACGCGCGAGGTCGCCTGGATCTCGATCGCCTTCGCGTCGAAGCTCAGGTCGACGGGGTCGACGTTGTCGGGACCGGGCGCGAGCCGCAGCAGCACCGGGTTCTGGTTGAAGAGCAGCTCCATCTCGTGATAGATGCGCTGGCCCGGGTCGTCGCGCGTGCAGGTCCGCGTGCCGTCGCAGCACGCCTCGTCGACGCCGGAGCCGCAGAGCTCGCCGGGGAATCCCGGGCAGTAGGCGAAGCTCGAGGAGGGAGAGCCAGCCCCGCCGCCCTCGCGATCGATCTGGACGTTCGTGAGCGAGACATCGAGCGTCTGCGTGATCGTGAAGTCGCCGATCGTGCTCCCGTCGGTGTTGTCAACCTGGACCTCGCGCTCGCGGTAGACGATGTCGAGGTCGATCGTGCCGAATCCCGGGTGCGGACCGGCGAACGCCTGGCTGACCTCCATCTCGTAGTAGGTGTAGAAAGTGGATCCGCCGGTCGTGCCAACCTTCGGCCCCCACGAGTACGTCTGTCCGTCCCGGAGCAGGAAGGAGTCGGCGCCGTCGTTCTCGCGCGGGCCGAGCAAACCGGCGCCCTCGGAGCCGCCGAAGAGCGCCGCGGCGTAGGTCGCGGGCGAGCGGACGACGTCGCGGATGTCCTCGCAGGGAAATCCGAGAAAGGCGTCGAAGTCGACGAACGCCGACCCGGACTCGCTTCCAGCCCCGCCGTTGTCATAGAGCGTGAGGGCGCCGCCCGCCGCGAGCTGGATCGGGTAGAGCTGCGCGAAGTCGCCCCAGACCAGCCCGTAGCTCGGTGTCTGGCTCACCCCCGCGAAGGCGAGGATCACCTGGCTCGGGTCGATGTGCAGCGTCACGAACGAGGTGTTGTCGCCGTCGTCATCGGTCGCCGAGACGGGCGAGAGGTCCGGGCACCCGACGCCGGATCGCCAGGTATCGACGTGGCTCCCCGAGAAGCTCGCCGAGCCGAAGTCGTGGAAGCTCCCGCCGACGCCGAAGCCCTCCTCGCGGTGGCTGAACTGGATGTCGTAGTCGAAGTTGACGCGCAGGCTGTCGCCCGTCAGCAGGCTCGCCGGGTAGCTGAGCGCCGTCAGCTTGTTGCAGCAGCCTCCGGCCTGCTGGCAATCCCCGCAGCAACGGTGATGGCTCATGAGCACTCCCCGTCCGCGTTGTTGACCGCGTCGAAGACGTAGAAGCGAGAGCCCGCGGCGCCGAAGGGGCCGTAGAGCGCGACGCCGGCGCCCACGCCGATCGGCTGGATGGCGAAGTTGGCCGGGAGCGTGTCGACGTCGATCCCGCAGCCCTGCACGCCGCTCGACGTGTTGTTGATCTCCTTGAGATTGATCGCCGCGACGTCCGTGGTCCCGTCCCCGAAGGACTTGTCGTCCGCAACGGCGCCGAGGCGCACCGTGTAGTCCCACTTGTTGTCGCTCGCCTGCATCGCCGAAACGATCCGCCCGAACCGCATCCCCGGCGGCGCGTAGCTCGCCAGCGCGTTGGGCGGTCCGACGCGGTGGTGGTTGGCCTGCGCATCGCGCTTGCCCCTCGACGCGGGCGCGGCGACCTGGTCCGTCGATCCGCCCGCCCCGGCGCCGCCGGGGGAGCTCGCCTCGCGCACCTCGCTCTCGGCGACGCTCGAGCCGGCGAGCGTGAGGCGGCTGAGCCCGCGGGCGATCGAGCGACCCGCTCGGCGCTCGAGCGCCTCGTACTCCGAGTCCGGCCGCTCGTGCTCCATCACCGTGATGATCGTGCGCTGGCGGGCGACGTCGTACTCGACGCTCGTCACGGCGCCGCCCGCGTCGCCCGGCTCGACGGGCTGGATGCCCCGCAGCTCGATGAGCCCGCCGGATGCCGCGGCCGAGGACGCGCGGATCTGGGCGAACTGCTCGGCGACCGCCGAGAGCTCCTCGTCGTTGACCGGCGTCGGCTCCGCTTCGCCGTCCTCCCAGAGCAGGACGCGCCGCAGAAAGGGCGCCTCGACGTGGACCGTCGTCGGCTGGTCCCGCGCGGCGACGAGCTGCGGGCCCGAGCCGTCGTTGTCCGGGGGCGTGCCCACGGGCGTGACGACTCCGGAGGCGTCAGACGTGTAGGCCCGCGCGAAGTAGTCGATCTCCCAGTCGCTCTCGTTGGCCTCGTGCGCAAAGGCGAGGAGCAGGTCGCTCCCCCCGAGCGCGACGAGGTTGTCGGCGGACCCCGCCGTGGCGCCGGAGACCTTGACCATCGGCTTGCCGAAGACGAAGACCCCCGCGTCGGGATCGACCTCGACGCCCTCGAGCCGCGCGGTCCCGGCCACGCCGTCCTCTGGGTCGTTGCGCCACTGGCCGCCCTCCTGCTCGACGGCGTGACGGGCGAAGGCCACGCACTCGACGCCGCCGATCTTCGTCCCGTCGGCGAGCTCGGCGCCCTGCGGGAGCGTCAGGATCGCCCGCATGCGGGCGCGGTCCGCGGCGTCGGCCACGCGCAGCGCCCTGAAGCACCGCCCGTAGGCGTTGCGCTCGTCGGTCGTCTGCCCCGGCCCGGCTTTGAAGGTCGCCAGATCCTCGGGCCCCGTCTCGCCGGAGTAGGTCGTCGTCCACTCGCTCTCGCTCAGCCAGCGTCCCGTGCGGTCGTCGAAGGCCACCCACTCGAGGCTCGCCATCGTCAGCGTGCGGAGGATGAGCGAGCGCGTCCGCCCGCTCGTCACCATGAAGGTGGTGCCGCGCACGCTCGGACCCTCGGTCAGCTCGTAGGGGAGCGCGTGATCGGTGATGTAGCTCGGGAGCGTGATCGTCTCGCCGGCCTTCTTCAGCCGGACGATGCGGAGGCGGTTGTCGAAGGCGGCGACCGGGTGAGCGGCGTGGCCGGTGCGGCTGAGCAGCGCGAGCAGCTCGTTGATGGCGCGTCCGTTGCCCCAGTCGAGCGGTCCGACGAGCGGCGCGTCATCGACCGTCGCCGGAACCGCGTCGTGATCGACGCCCATGACCGCCAGGGCGTACTCGATCGCCTCGGTGTTGGTGATCGTGTTCGCGGTCGTCGCCGGGTCGCCGGGCAGACCTCCGGGCTGGAGCTCGTTGAGCGTGCCGTCGACGATCGTGCCGCCGCGGCCGTCGTGGAAGAACCGCGGGAAGGTCGCGAGCGTCACCTTGTACTCGAGCGTCTGGGCGGCGCCGCCGGCCGCGGGCGGCGCGATGAGGCTCGCCGCCGCGCGCCGCTCGACGTAGCCCTTGAGCTCGCGCAGCACCGTCGTCGCCATCCCGTCGGTCGTCGCGATCCGGATCCACCGCCGGGCCCCCTCGCCGACGTGCCACGCGCCGGGTCCCGATCGCGTCGCCGCCCAGTCCGCCGCCTTGACGAAGACGACCGCCTCGTCGCCGGCGAAGGAGAGGTCGCGCCGCAGCGCGCCGCCCAGGCGGCAGGGGATCGCGCTGACCTCGTCGCCCTGGTCGTCGGTGCCCACGAGCTCGATGATGAGGGTGTCGCTCACGCCAGCGGCTCCCTCGGGTCGGGGAGCGTCGGCTCCGTGGCGTAGAGGTACTCCCGCGTGATCGCGAGCCGGCGGAGCCCGTTGCGCGTCGAGCGACGCGGCCGCGGCGCCACCACGAGGTTGTCGTCGTCGAGCAGTCCGGAGGCGCCAGCGAGCGCGTCCGCCCAGGATCCCGTGAACTCGATCTCCGTCGTTTGCGTCACCAGCCACCCGCCGCGCTCGCCGCGGTAGAGGATCGGATCGGCGCTCGGATACGCCACGGCGATCAGCGGATCGCCGCCGGGCCGCATGTCGATCGACTCGGTGAAGGAATAGAGCACGGAGGCGCCGAACCCGGTCAGCCCCGCCGTCCCCAGCCGCGCCTTGTAGCGGAAGTTGACGCGCCCCTCGGGCTCAGAGGGATTGCTGATCTCGGTCTCGACGAGCACCTGGTTGGTCTCGCTCGGCTCCTTGCTCTCGGCGTAGGAGGTTGCCTGCGGGCCGGTGGCGTAGCCCTGCACCACCAGCGTTCGGGCGCCGCCGTCGCCCGGCTGCACGGTGCTCGTGGACTGCCCGACCGCCTCGAAGCCGGGGAACTCGAACTCCCCCGAGCCCGGCGGGGCGCTCGTGTAGGTGTAGCTCGCCTTGGAGGCGTCGTCGGTCGGCTGATCGATCTCGCTCGTGAAGGCGAGGCCGGCGCTCGTCGCGGCGGTCTTGGCCGGCGTGAGCACCTGCGCCTCGATGTACGCCTTGGCGCTCTCGCCGTTGGCGAGCTCCACCTCGCCCGAGACCTGCGTCGTCACGCCGCCGCCCGCGCCGACGCCGGTGCGCGTGCGCCGGGCGTGGGAGACCACCTCGTAGCCGCCGTCGTCAGAGCCGGCGCGGCGCACCACCGCCGTCACGTCGAGCGTGAAGGCGAGGCGAGCGCCGTAGCTGCCCTGCTGGTCCCAGGTGATCTTGCACGCGGGCGAGCCGAGCTCCGGACCGCCCGCGGAGCCGCCCGCGCCGAGCGACCAGACCGCGCCGCCGAAAACGC
The DNA here is from genome assembly GCA_964580265.1 of uncultured Rhodobacterales bacterium. Lineage (GTDB taxonomy): Bacteria > Pseudomonadota > Alphaproteobacteria > Rhodobacterales > Rhodobacteraceae > Sediminimonas. The sequence continues at coordinate 5,586 of CAZOKA010000154.1, forward strand.
TGACGGTGACGGCCTCCCCCCGCCGGTTGAGCTGGCTCTCGATGGTGGACTTGAGCGTCGGGACGTCCGCGCGGGTGGCGGCCAGCGCCACGCAGTCGAGGCTGAGGCTGACGACGTCGCGGGCGATCGCGTTCTGGCCCTCGGGCCCCTGCGGCTCGACGGTCGCGCGCATCGCGACGACGCCGTACTCGTCGGAGCTGCCGACGGCGACCTTGTGCCTGGCGGTGATCTTGCTGAGCAGGCTCATCCGATCGCCGCCTCTCTGCGCCGCTGTGCCTCGAGGGCGGCGCGGACGGCTTCCTCGCCCGCTTCGTCCGCGGCGGCGCGGTCTCGCTGATTCGCCCGTGTCGATCCGCTCACGAAGTTGATGAGGTCAGGGAGGAAGCTCTCCTCGGAGAAGTTCTGAATCCGCTCCAGCCCTTCGATGATCTCGATCAAGACTCTTGCGATCACCCCGAGGGCAT
>CAZOKA010000155.1:0-6029 GCA_964580265.1 uncultured Rhodobacterales bacterium
TGCGTGACCTGGTCATATCCCAGGCGCTGCGCCTCGTGGTCGATCTTGGCGTCGATGTTGCCGGCGGTGCCGGGCATGTCGCGCGCGCCCATGGCCTCGCAACGCGCGGTTTCCATCGCGGTATAGAGATCGCGCGCCATGTCACCCGGCGGGGTATAGCGCGCGGCGATCCCCTCGTCGTGGTAGCGGCGATACATCGCAAGCGCATCGGCGGTCCCACGCGCCTGCAACACCTCGTCTCGGCTCATCCGGCGGCTGATCTGCGGCAGGCGCATCGCCTCGCCCGACAGGCCGGCCGGATCGACCGAATAACTCACCGTCAGGTCCGGGTCGTGCGACATCACCTTGGTCGCTTCAGCCAGGGCCTTCTTGAACGGATCGGCAGGGTTGTCGGTCTTGCTCATGTCACTCTCCGGCCTCGCGGCTCATCCGTGCCGATTGGACCCCCGGCGAAGACAACCCGCACCGGGCAGGATGGGCCATGCCCTTATCCCAAGCTCGCGCTTGCGGCGCTTTCGGGCAGTTCCTCGTCGAAGCAGCGCTGGTAGAACTCGGCCACGGTTTGCCGCTCCAGCTCGTCGCACTTGTTGAGGAAGGTCAGCCGGAAGGCATAGCCGATATTGCGGAAAATCTCGGCGTTCTGGGCCCATGTGATCACGGTGCGCGGACTCATCACCGTGGACAGATCGCCGTTCATGAACGCGGTGCGCGTCAAGTCGGCCAGCGTGACCATCTGGCTGATGTTCTTGCGGCCCTTCTCGTTGTTGTAATGCGGGTTCTTGGCCAGGACGATCGCGCTTTCGGCGTCGTGGCTGAGGTAGTTCAGCGTCGCCACCAGGCTCCAGCGGTCCATCTGCGCCTGGTTGATCTGCTGCGTGCCGTGATAGAGGCCCGTCGTATCGCCCAGGCCGACCGTATTGGCGGTGGCGAACAGGCGGAAATAGGGATTCGGCGTGATGATTTCGTTCTGGTCCAGCAGCGTCAGCTTGCCGTCGGCCTCAAGCACGCGCTGGATCACGAACATCACGTCGGCGCGGCCGGCGTCGTATTCGTCGAACACGATCGCTGTCGGGTTGCGCAGCGCCCAGGGCAGGATGCCCTCGTGGAACTCGGTCACCTGCTTGCCGTCGCGCAGCTTGATCGCGTCCTTGCCGATCAGGTCGATCCGGCTGATGTGGCTGTCCAGGTTGACGCGCACGCAGGGCCAGTTGAGCTGTGCCGCGACCTGTTCGATATGCGTGGATTTGCCGGTGCCGTGATAGCCCTGGATCATCACGCGGCGGTTGTGGCTGAACCCCGCCAGAATCGCCAGCGTGGTGTCCGGGTCGAATTTGTAGGTGCTATCGACATCGGGCACGCGATCACTGCGGTCGGCGAACCCCTTGACCGTCATGTCGGTGTCGATGCCAAAGACGTCGCGCACCGAAATGGTTTCGGTGGGTTTTGCATTGCTCTCCATGGTGCCGTCCGCCATCTTCTGACTATCCTTTCTTCGTGCGCAGTCGCGCCCTTTGGGCTGTCGTGCAACATATTGCGATCAAGGGCAAGGGGAAGGGCGACACGTCAGCCGTCCACCGGGGCTTGGCCGCCTTCACGCCTTGGGCTAGCATGATCGGGCGAACAGGGCAGTGGGGAAGGCCGATGGCGACACCCGAAGAAATCGAGGCGCTGATGGCGCGGGTGGCGCTTGGCGACCGCGCGGCGTTCCAATCGCTATACGCGACGACCTCGGCGAAACTTTTTGGTATCTGCCTACGTGTCTTGTCCAGCAGGGCCGAGGCCGAGGACGCCTTGCAGGAGGTGTTTGTCAAGATCTGGCGCAATGCCGGACGCTATCGGGTCAACGGCCTCAGCCCGATGACATGGCTGATCACGGTGGCACGCAACCATGCCATCGACCGGGTGCGGGCGCGTCGTGCCGAGAACGCCGATCTGGATGTTGTCAACCAGGTGCCAGACGATTCCCCCGGCCCGGAGACGAGCGCGATCCAGTCATCCGAGCGGGCACGCCTGATCGATTGCCTTGAGGAATTGCCCGATGGCCGCGCCAAGGCGGTGCGCCTGGCCTATCTTCAGGGCGAAACCTATGCCGACCTGGCGGCGCATTTCGACGTGCCGCTGAACACGATGCGAACCTGGCTGCGCCGCAGCCTGCTGACCCTCAGGGAGTGCCTGTCGCGATGAGTGGCGAAACCGATCCCGAAGACGACCGCGTGCTGGCGGGCGAATATGCCCTGGGCCTGCTGTCTCCCGAGGAGGCCCGCGCCTTCGAGGAGCGGATGGCCGCCGACCCGGTGCTGCGGGATGCCTATGCCGGCTGGGCCGAGGACTTGGCCGCGTTGACCGATGACATCGAAGAGGTCGCGCCGCCCACCGATATGGGCGACCGCATCGAGGCAACCTTGTTCGATGCCCCTGAACGCCGCAGCCTGTTGCAACGGCTGGGGCTGGCCTGGATCATTCCGGGCGCGGTGCTGGCCAGTTTGCTGGCCTTTTTCGTAGTGTCCAACGACCTGCTGGTGCTGGATGACGATGCGCCCCCGTTGCAGGCCGAGATCGCGGCGCAGGATGATAGCTTGCGGGTGCTGGCCGCCTATGATGCCGATAGCGGAACCCTGCGCGTGACCCGCGATGCCGGCGTGGCCGCGCCGGGCAGGGCGCTGGAGCTGTGGCTGATCGCGGGGCAGGCGGCGCCGGTGTCGCTGGGCGTATTGCCGGAGGCGCGCGAGGGCGTGCTGCCGATGGCGCCCGAGCTGGCCGAACAGCTGCCGGGCGCAACGCTGGCGATCAGTGACGAGCCGCCCGGAGGGTCGCCGACGGGGGCGCCGACGGGCGATGTTCTGGCCACCGGGCAGGTGCCGCAGCAGGAGGCCTGAGCCGCCCGCGCGGGATCAGGCTGTGCCCTTGCGGATCAGGAAAGCATGTTCGGGCGAAGGTGTTTCACTTTGACACGATGAAGAGTTGATCAGTTCGTGCCCCCCTTCGACGCAGAAATGTGGCACGTCCACCACCGAGGCCGGATCGGTGGCGACAAGACGCAGAACAGCCCCGTTGGCCATCGTATTCAATCGCTTGCGCGCCTTCAAGACGGGCAGGGGGCACAGCAGGCCGCGCGCGTCGATCTCTTCATCCCATTCCATGCGCGCGGGTATAGACCGGCGCGGCGTCGCTGCAAAGCCGGGATTTGGCGCGTCGGCGCAGTGATGCGCTTATCCCGCAGATGCCTGCAACAACTCGGGCAGGGCGGCCAGCGTTTTTTTGACCGCGCCGGCATGCGCCTGGAAAAAGCGTTCGATCCGGTCTTGTGGAACGTGCCAATCGGCGCCGGGGGCCAGCGCACGGGTCAGCGCATCGCCATCTTCGAGCGACCTGAGAACCCCGGCATCAATCGCCTCTTGTGCGGGGTATTCGATGGTCCAGATATGCGGACCAACCAGCACCGGCTTGTGCAGGGCCAGCGGCTCGATCACGTTATGCGCCCCCTTGGGGTGGAACCCGCCGCCGACGATGACGCGGTCGGCCATGGCAAGGTAGAAATACATCTCGCCCATCGAATCGCCCAGCAGCACATCGACCTGTGGCGCCTGACCTATCGGCGCGAGCCGTTCATCCAGGACCGCGCTGCGCCGGGCGAGGCGCAATCCGGCATCCGCCAGGATGCCGGCGACCGCTTCGAAACGTTCCGGCGCGCGGGGCACATAGACAAAGAAGGGGGGCGCCGTGCCAGCGGCGTCATGGGCGGCGAGCGTTTCGGCGATGGTGCGGGCATACAGCGCATCCTCGCCCTCGATGGCGCTGGCGATGGTGATGACGGGGCGTTCCCCCGCGCCCAGCCAGCGGCGCACCGGTGCGGCGGCATCGGTCTGGTGCGGGGGGATGGGCTGTTCAAAGCGCATCTCGCCGGTGATCGCGACGTTGTGCTGGCCCAACTGCCGGAACCGCGCGGCCTGCATCTCGGATTTCACCATCACCCCGGCAAAGCCGCGCACCAACTCGGCGCGCAGGGGGTGGCGGGTGCGGTCGCGCTCGAACGTGCGGGTGGGGTATTGGCCGTTGCACAGGAACAATGGCACCCCGAGGCGGCGCGCGGCCATGATCATGCCCGGCCAGAACTCGATCTCCATCACCAGCCCGTACTTGGGGCGGAAGGCACGAAAGAAACGGCGAAAGGCGCGGGTGTCGTCAAAGGGGACGTAGCACGCGCTGAGCGTGCCATTCTCGATCTCGTCGGCAAACAGGCGGCGCGCCTCGCGCAGGCCGGCGGGGGTGAAATGGGTCGTCACGACATGCTCGCCCCGAGCCAGAAGCGCACGGATCAGCGGCACCGCCGAGCGCAACTCGCCCAGGGACACCGCGTGCACCCAGACATGCGGCGTGTCGCGGCGCCGGTGCAGGCCAAAACGTTGCCCCATATGCGCGGCATAAAGCCGGTCGCGCCGCGCCCGCCACAGAAGATACCCCAGGATCAGCGGCATCCCCAGCAGCCACAGCGCGCGGTAGGCCAGCATCGCGCGGCGCAGGCGGGGCGAGGGGAAGGGTGGCAGGCTCATGTCGGTGACTGCTCCGGTGGCGGGATCAGGCGGCACAGCTCCTGGCACAGGGCAGCGGTGCGGTCCATGCTGCGGGTGGCCAGATCCTGCGCGCGCCGTGCCATGTCGGCGGTGCCGGGGTCGGTCAGGGCGGCGGCAAGGGTGCCTGCGTCGGCAGTCATGCGCGCCGCGTCTGCCGCGTGCAGGGCGGCATAATCGGCGGCGAAGTTGGCGATGCGCGGGCCGTGCAGGATGGCCGCGCCAAGCTGCGCCGCCTCCCACGGGTTGTGCCCCTCGACGGGGCCGGTGGTGCCGCCGATGAACGCGGTATCGACCAGCCGGTACCACAGGCCCATCTCGCCGAAGGTGTCAGCGATATGGACTTGCGTTTGCGGGGTTGGTTCGGGCTGCGTGCTACGCAGCGCGGCGCGCAGGCCGGCATCGGCGCAGGCCTGCATGATCGCGGCGCGGCGCGAGGGATCGCGCGGCGCCACGATCAGCAGGGCGTTCGGGTCGTCGGCCAGCCGCGCACGGTGCGCCGCCAGTGCCAGCGCCTCGTCCGGGGCATGGGTGGGGCCGGCCAGCCACGTGGCGCGCCCTTGCGTTGCAGCGCGCATCGCGGCCAGGGCATCGGCATCGGCGCCCAGGGGCGGCGCGGCGGGTTTGAGCGAGCCATCCTCGCGCACTGTCGCAGCGCCCAGACGGTGCAGGTGCGCCGCGGTATCGGCGTCCTGCGCCGAGATCAGCGCAAAGCGTGAGAACAGGTCGCGGTAGAGCGGCGCCACTCGCGCCCGCGCCCGGTACGCGCGCGCATTCATCCGCGCGCCCACCAGCGCCAGCGGTATGCCGCGCCGCGCCGTGCGCCAGACAAGGCCGGGCCACAGATCCTGCTCGGCCCAGATGGCCAGGTCGGGGCGCCAGTGATCAAGGAACCGCCGCGCCGCGCCGGGGGTATCGAGAGGCAGGAACTGATGCCGGCAGCGGGGCGGCATGTTGGCCGACAGCACCTCGGCCGAGGCGCGCGTGGTCGAGGTGATCAGAATTTGCAGGTCCGGGCGCAGGGCGTGCATCTGCCCGATCAGGCCGCGCAGCGCCAGCACCTCGCCCAATCCCACGGCATGCATCCACACCAGCGGCCCATCGGGGCGCGGGGCCGATGCGTGGCCCAGCTTCTCGCGCCAGCGGTCCGGCAGTTCCTTGCCGCGGGCAAGCCGGCGGCGCAGCACCAGCGGCGCCAGCGCGGGCAACAGCGCCGCGCTCACCAGCCCCAGGTAGGCGGCCAGCGCCGCGCTCGGTCTGGGGCGGCTAGCCACCGCACGCGCCCCGGATCGGGCGAAGGCGCGGCAGGGCGCGATGGATCGGACGGCGCGTGTTCATGGGCATCTCATGGCGCAAAAACGCCCTACGGGCAAGCGGCGGGGCGCATTGCGCACCTGCGCCGGGCTGTGTAACAAGCGCCGCAGGAGGGCCGTGGCCATGATCTATCTCGCCGATCGCAAG
>CAZOKA010000156.1:0-6028 GCA_964580265.1 uncultured Rhodobacterales bacterium
ACCGGGGCGCAGCCAGTCGGGCAGGTCATACACGTGCGCATCGCTGATCGCCGCCCCCTCGGCCACCAGCATCCGCGCCGCGCTGCGCGGGCGTGCGGGCCGGGTCGCGATCAACCGCTCGGGCAGATCGAAATCGAAATCGCTCAGTTTCATGGCGGGGGTCAGGGCCTTGTCTGCTGCTTTGGCGGTTGCCGGTCCGGCGCTTGCACCTCCCCGTCCGAGTCGGGCCGGGGCGGCGGGCGGCGGAATATCTCGCGGAACATGCCGGGTGTAAAGATCGATAGCGGATTGACCTGCACACGCGGGTTCTCGGCAGTGCCGCGCATCCGGTAATTGAACCCGATCAGGCCCTCGCCCTTGCGCGTCAGGACCGAGCCGATCGCGTTGAACATGTAGAACGGCGAGATCACCCCCTGCATGTTCATGCGGCCACTCTTCAGATCATAAAGCCCGTCCATCGACAGGCCAAGCGACGCACCAACGGCACTGCTCGATTGCACCATTACCTGTGACGGCGTCAGCCGGAACCGCGCATCGACCTCGCCGAACAGCAATCCATTGCCGCTCAATTGCTCCAACACCCCGACCACGCTCACCGCGTTCAGCAGCGCCGCCATCGCCGGGGCGTTGCGCAGCCACACGTCGCGCACCTTCAACCGCCCATCATATGTGCCCGGCGCCCCGACCGGCAGCAACGTCAGGTCCATCGCGCCGCGCCGCGCCTGCTTCAGCAACCCCGCCGCCGCGAACACCGCACCGGCATCGGCCGACTGGATGCGGAACGCGCTGCGCCCGTCCTGCGGCACCACCCGGCCCGTCACCTGTGCCTCGCCGTTGACCGATCCCGTAAACGTGCCATCAAGGCCGCGCGCGGTTGAAAACTGCCCCTCGAACCCCGAAAGGCTGATGCCGTCGGACACCTGCAACCGATCCAGCGACAGGATCAGCGGCCCGCCATTTCCCGCCTCGCCGCCACTTGCGTCGCCAACACCGGCCGCCGAGGTGCGCCGCAGATCAATCCACCCATCGCTCACGCGCACTTCCGGCGCGGTCTGCGGGCCGCGCCCAATCAGCGCGACCTGCGCGTTCAGCCAATCTTCGACGCGCACGTTGATGAACTCCGCACGCTCCAACGTCCCGCCCTCGGCCAGGCTCACCTGCCCGGCAAGCTCCAGCCCGTCCGCCTCCAGCGACAACCGGTCGATGCGTGGCGGCTCCCCAAGCGCACCGGCCACCTCCAGCCGCCCGTCGCGGCTTTCGGGCAAGGCCCAGCCGATCCACGGCAGGCTCAGGCCCAGCCCTGCAAGGTCCGATTGCAGGGTAAAGGTCGGCGCGCTGCCGCGGTTCAACACGATCTCGAACGGCGCCGCGCCCCGCCCCGAAACGGACCCGGGCGGCAGGCCGACGCGGAACTCCTCGACAAACTCCTGCGACAGGGTCACGGTGCCGGTGACACGGCTCTTGCCGGCATCCTCCTTCTTCAACCCGCTGCTCCAGACAGCGTCGAATGGCACACGCCCCACCCTGCCCTTGCCGCTGATCGTCAACTCGTCGTTGGTGGCTTCCACCTCCAGCGCCGACGCCGCCAGAACCCGGTCCGGCACAATTTTTTCGCTGCGCACATCGCTCAGGTGCGCGCGCGCCGAAAACACCACCTCCTCGGGCTGCAACCCCTTCTTCAGCCTGAGCGCCAGCGATCCGGTCACCCGCGCGCGCCCATCGGCCAGGGTCACCGTCTGCCCCGCCTTCTCGATGAAATTGAGCGGATCGCTGTCCAACATCGACAGTCCCGCCGTGATCGTACTTTGAGATCGCAGATGCACCGTCGCCGGGGCTTCGTGGATACGCACATCGGGCACCACCAGGCTGGTGCCGGTCACGTCCAGGGCCCCGCCCTGCGGCGGCGTCACAAACCCGCGCGCGGCGGTCACGACAAAGCGGTTGTTCATCAGCGTGGCATGCCCCGCGCCCCCTTGCAGCACCGGCAATTCGCGCGCATAGGTCACCTCGGCCTCGTCGAACTCGAACTCCAGGAACACGGTCTCGCGGATATCCACACCAGTACGATAGGCCAGCCGGATATCGTGCACCGATGCGCTATGCAGGTTCTCGACGATCCAGTCACGCGTGCGCGGCTTGATGCTTTGCGGCCACAGCTCGACCACCCGCTCGGGGCTGATCGCGTCCATCGCCCCGTTCAGCGCCAGCGCCCAGCCCTCGGCCCCCGCATCCAGCGTCCCGTCAAGATGCAGCACCTTTTCCTGATCCGTAATGCTGACTTGCCCGATATCCAGCGAAAAGGGATCGAGCCGCAGCCGGAAATCCATCTCGGCCCGCTCCAGGTTCACCGGCTCGGGATACAGCGCATCGGGATTGGCGGCGATGTCACGCAGCGTGAATTGCCCCAGCAATTCACGCGGCCAGCCGTCCTGCATGCCCCGCAACGTTGCGCGCCCCTCCGCGCGCAGGCTGACCCACTTGCTGCTGACCGAAACCTCGTCGAACCGCAACTGCTCAAGCGTCGGTGAATAGGTCAGGTAGGCGCGCGCCGCGTCGAATGGAATCGGGCGCGTGGCCTCGGTCGGTTGCACCACGCCCGCGCCGATCTGTAACGTGGCGTTCAGCGGCCCAAGCGCCCCCGCCTCGTTCAGCGACGCGCGGATCGCCCCCGATATCGGCGCTCTCAGCACGTTCAGCCACGCCAGCGCCGGCGCTTGATCGGCAATGTCGGCCGCCGCCATGTCGCGAAAGTTCATCCCGAACTGCGCCGCCGAAGAGCCAAGCGCGCTGGAATAACTCAGTTCGAGCGTGGTCGCGTAATCATACCCGCCAAGAAGGGCGAAATCGCCGCTCACGCTTAGCTCTCCCTGCGCCCGCGTCAGGCGCAATCGCCCGCCATCCACCGTCCAGGCCCGCCCTGCGCGCGCGTCCTCATAGCGCACGGTCAGCGCCTCGGCGGTAACGCTGCGCAGCGATGACAGCTGCGGCCGCGACATCAGGGCATCCACCGCCTCGACGATCTGCGCCACGCTCACCGCCTGCCCCAGCGGGCGCAGATCCGCCCCCAGCGACAGATCGAACACCCCGTCGGACGTGCGCCGCACCTTGATCCGCGCCCCCGACAAACGCACCCTGCCGGGCCTTATTCGCCCCTCTAGCAGAGCCGCGCCCGACACGCTCAGCTCGATATCGCTCAGCGTCAAAACCGGCCGCCCCGACGCCTCGCTCAGGTCCACGTCCTGCAATCGCAAGCTGGGCTGCCACCCCTGCGATACCACCAAGGACACCGCGCCGAACCGCACCTGCATCCCCGGCAGTGCCTCGCTGGCGCGCGCCTCGATCCGCTCACGCATCCATTGCGGCGCCTCCAACGGCCGACCAATCGCCGACACCACCAGCAGCATCACCGCCACCGCCAGCGCCGCCAGCCCAATCAGCGCGGTTAGCCCGACACGCCGCCGCCTGCGTCGCCGCGGTGCCTTCGCGCTGTGGGAAGAAGTGGGATCAGGTGATTTCATTCTCTGTCTGGTCTGCCTCGACGCGGCTTTCGCCGGTTCCGCTTTATTCTCGCCGCTCACGCCCTAATATGAAACTCACTTTTTGTCCGCAGCAAAGGAATAGCACATGCTCGACGCCCCCGACACCGCCCCCGATTTCACCCTGCCCTGCGATGACGGCTCCAGCGTCACACTGTCGGCGCTGCGCCCGGCGCCCGTTGTCCTGTTCTTCTACCCGCGCGACGATACCTCGGGCTGCACCCGCGAGGCGATTGATTTCACCACCCTTGCGGGCGATTTCGCCGCACTCGGCGTCAGGGTGTTCGGTATCTCCAGGGACAGCCTCGCCAGCCATGAAAAATTCGCCGCCAAGCACGCGCTGGACATCCCCCTGCTGTCCGACGCCGATAGCACCGCTTGCGAAGATTACGGCGTCTGGACAGAAAAGAAGATGTACGGAAAAACCTTCTGGGGGATCGAACGATCGACCTTCCTGATCGACGGATCGGGGCAAATCGCCCGCGCATGGCGCAAGGTCAAGGTGCCCGACCACGCACAGGAAGTGCTAGACGCCGCCCGTGCCCTGTGATCCCCTTCGCTTGAGCAATGTCGCTCAAGCGCTTCATTTCGGCGGTTTTTTGCCACATTCCGGCCCCGCAACGCCTTGCGCGCCCCCTCGCGGGCGGAAAGCGGTTGCTCTGCGTGCGCTCACTGGTTAATCAAAACCAAAGTTCCGGGAAATTCAACACGGGGCGCACGCGGGGACGGATCAAGGGGCACGAACCATTGAGAACACGATTGGCAATTCGTTTCGACACGATGCTCGAGACCTGGTTCCCCGAGCGTCGGCTATTCCTGAAGTCCGACACCGAAACCCGATTCATCCGTCTACGACCGCATACCCAGTTGGTCGGCTTTGCCGGTAGCACGCTGCTGGTGGCATGGGCGATCGTGGCCACCGCAATCATCCTGATGGATTCGATAGGCGCGGGAAATTTCCGCGACCAAGCCCGCCGCGATCAGCAAACCTACGAGGAGCGTCTAAATACCTTGGCGCGCGAACGTGATGCCCGTGCCGCCGAGGCGCAGGCCGCGCAGGCACGGTTCAACAGCACACTTGAGCAGGTCTCGCAGATGCAGACAGCGCTGCTGGCCTCCGAAACACGTCGGCGCGAGTTGGAAACGGGAATCGAGGTGATCCAGACCAACCTGCGGCAGACCCTCAAGGAACGCGACGCCATCAAGCAAAAACTCGCCGCGCTGTCCGAAGGCGATCAATCCGCGTCGCAGGCCCTTGTGGCCGAAGCCGAAATCGAAACCATGGACATGGTGATCGCCGCGCTGTCGGACACAGCTGCCGAACGCGATATTATCGCCACCGACGCGCAAGGCGCCTTGAAAACCGCCAAGGAACTGGAATTTCAGATCCGCCTGATGCAGGATCAGAACGACCAGATCTTCCGCCAGTTGGAAGAGGCGATGGCCGTCTCGGTCACGCCACTGGACAAGATGTTCCGCTCCGCCGGGATGAACACCGAAACCATCCTCGATCAGGTGCGCTCGGGCTATTCCGGTCAGGGCGGGCCGTTGATGCCGCTGTCGTTTTCCACCAAGGGACAGGAGCTATCGCCGGACGAGGTGCGCGCCAACCGCATCCTGGAGCAGATGGACAAGCTCAATCTCTACCGCATTGCCGCCGAAAAGGCCCCGTTCTACAACCCGGTGCGTGCGCGGTTCCGCTTTACCAGCCCCTTTGGCAACCGCCGCCACCCCGTCACCGGCGGCAGCCGCATGCATGACGGCGTCGATTTCGCCGCCCCCATGGGAACTGATATTTTTGCCACCGCCGATGGTGTCGTCACATATGCCGGCTGGCAATCCGGCTATGGCCGCATCGTCAAGATCCGGCACGAATTCGGCGTCGAAACCCGCTACGCCCATATGTCGCGCATCCGCGTCAAGAAGGGACAAAAAGTCTCGCGCGGGGACCATATCGGTGATATGGGCAACTCAGGACGGTCCACCGGCTCGCACGTTCACTACGAAGTGCGCGTAAACGGGAAACCCGTTAATCCAATGACCTACATCAAGGCTGCGAGAAATGTTTTCTAGAAGCAAGATCAACGACCCCGGCCCCAAGGCTGACGACGCAAGCAAACCCGCCGCGCCCGAGGCCTCCCAAGGCTCAGCGCAGAGCAAGCCTGCCGAACCCAAGAGCAGCCCCGCCAAGCCCAAGCCGCCGGCGTCGACCCTGTCCTCGGATCTGCATATCAGCGGCAACATCAAGACCAGCGGCGATGTCCAGGTTGAAGGCACCGTAGAAGGCGACATTCGCGCCCACCTGCTGACGGTCGGCGAATCCGCCACCATCAAGGGTGAAATCGTCGCCGACGATGTAGTCATCAATGGCCGCATCGTGGGTCGCGTGCGCGGCCTCAAGGTGCGCCTGACCTCCACCGCGCGGGTCGAAGGGGATATCATCCACAAGACCATCGCGATCGAATCCGGCGCCCATTTCGAAGGCTCGGTTC
>CAZOKA010000157.1:0-6019 GCA_964580265.1 uncultured Rhodobacterales bacterium
TTGTAATAGACATTTCCCAGCCCTTCGATGCCTTGATCTTCAAGCCGAAATTGCGGGTTCACCCGTCCAAATGCCATGTTGCAAGCTCCTTTAGCCGCGCTTGTGGCGGCGGTCCTTGAGAAACAGATGCGTCAGGAATTTCACCCGCGCCTGATCGGGCCGGACCGGTCCGATGGAGGCCTCTTAACATGAGGCTTCCGCAAAAGAACAGGGCGCTTTCAGGACGTTAGCGCAACCAGTTCGAGGTTAGCGCAAACGAGGCGGATTTCTTCCTGCCGGTAGCTGATTGGCGCTGTGGCAGGATGCATAGTTACTCTTCGGCAATGTTTTCGTGCAGGAATTGCCAAGAAAAGCAGGTGATTCGCAGTTAAGGATTGATTGTAAAGCGTGAAAAGGGGATTATTGCGCAAAAAATACAGGCAAATCAGCAGTACAAGGAACATAACCCATGTCTAAAATCGCCCTTGTGGACGATGACAGGAATATCCTGACATCGGTGGCTATGACCCTCGAGGCCGAGGGTTTCGAAGTCGAAACGTATAGTGATGGGCAGTCCGCACTGGATTCATTCAACAAGAAGCTTCCCGACATGGCGGTGCTGGACATCAAGATGCCACGCATGGACGGAATGGACCTGTTGCAACGGTTGCGCCAGAAGACGCAGATGCCGGTTATTTTCCTGACGTCCAAGGATGATGAAATTGACGAGGTGCTCGGCCTGAGAATGGGGGCGGACGACTATGTGAAGAAGCCTTTTTCACAACGCCTGCTGGTCGAGCGCATCCGTGCCTTGCTACGCAGACAGGAGGCGCTGGATAGCGACATCGTTGGTGACACCGAGGAAACCAAGGTTATGGAACGCGGCGATCTGCGAATGGATCCGTTGCGCCATGCTGTCACTTGGAAGGGCAAGGATGTGTCGCTTACGGTGACGGAATTCCTGTTGTTGCAGGCCCTGGCAAAGCGTCCGGGTTTCGTGAAAAGCCGAGATCAGTTGATGGATGTGGCCTATGATGATCAGGTCTATGTCGATGACAGGACTATCGATAGTCATATCAAGCGGCTTCGAAAAAAGATGCGGAACGCCGATAACGATTTTTCGGCGATTGAGACGCTTTATGGCATCGGCTACAGATACAACGAAGATTGATGGCTCTCGCGGAAAGGATGACCTTGAACGACCAGACGCCAAGGCGTGACGGAGATGTCGTTCTGGGCGATGATTTCATCGCACCGGCCCATTCCCATGAGCAGGATGCACACGAACAGCAGGAATACCGGGGGCGGTTTTCCTTCAGGCACTCGCCGTTGACACGCAAGATCATCATTTTCAACCTCGTCGCCCTCAATGTCCTGGTGGCCGGGGTGCTGTTTCTCAACTCGTCGCGGGACTCTCTGGCGGTGCAGCGGGGTAACGCGCTTGTCGGTCAGGCCGAGTTGATTGCCGATGTGTTCGAGGCGCAGCTGCCCCTCGGTGCACCGGTCAGCCTGGCAACGGGTGATGGTCTGGATGTCGCGGCGACGGTGCAGGGGTTGGACCTGCGCGAGGGGCTGGAGGTGCTGGTGTTCGATATGTCCCAAACCGTGGTCGGTAGGGGCGTCGGAAACAATCCGGACAACTCCAGGACCAAAGGCGATCGAACCATCATCGTGGACCTGCTGACCGCTCTTTGGGCAGGTGTGGAGCGCATCTTGCCGGACAAACCTGAGGCGCCTTCGACACCGAGCGTCGAGGAACAGGTGGCGACCCTCCTGCCTGCCGCATTGTCCGGAGAAACCACTATGGAGACGGCGCGTGACGAGAAGGGGGGCACAGTCTTTGCCGTTGCCAGCCCGATCATGCGGGGGACCAGAGCGGTTGGCGCGGTTGCCCTGATCAGCGCGGCGGGCGAAATTGATCAAGTGGTGCGCGGTGAGCGGGAGCGCATTCTTCAGATGTTCCTGGTTGCTGCCTTGGTGTCCATCGGGTTGAGCATCGTTCTCGCCTCCACGATCGCAACGCCGATTTCCGACCTGGCGACCGCGGCCGAACAGGGGCGCAGGCGCAATCGCGGCGGCTCTCCGGCGCGCCGCATCAGAATCCCGGACCTCAGCGCGCGCCCGGACGAGATCGGGCGCCTGTCGGGGTCGTTGCGGGGAATGGTGACCGCGCTGTACGACCGGATTGACAGCAATGAACAATTCGCCGCTGACGTGGCGCATGAAATCAAGAATCCGCTTGCTTCGCTGCGATCTGCAGTGGGCACCATGCGGGTGGCCAAGCGCCCGGATCAAGTCGAGAAGATGCTCGAAGTGATCGAACATGACGTGCGGCGCCTGGATAGGCTGGTTTCGGATATCTCGAACGCTTCACGCCTCGATAGTGAACTTGTCAAGGAAGAGCAGGAACCGTTTGACTTGCTCAAGATGCTGGACAATCTCGGCGAGTACCTGGGGCAGGAAGCACGAAGCAAGGGCATCGATTTCATCAGTGATCTCCCCGATGGCGAAATTAGAATTCACGGCCTTGAGGCCCGCTTGGCGCAGGTCTTTGTCAACCTGATCAGCAATGCGATCAGTTTCTGTGAAGAAGGAGACGCTATTCGGATCTGGGCGCGTCGGCGCGATGATCGTGTTCTTGTCGTTGTCGAGGATACCGGCCCTGGCATGCCGGAGCAGGCGTTAACCAAGGTGTTCAAGCGCTTTTACTCGGAACGCCCGGAGGGGCAGTTTGGCAACAATTCGGGCCTTGGCCTGGCGATTTCAAAACAGATCGTCGAGGCGCATGGCGGTGTCATATGGGCCGAGAATATCCGCCCGACCGATGCAGATATAACATCTGATCCTCTCGGGGCACGGTTTGTCGTCGGCTTGCCGATCTGACGTGGCGCAGCCGGGGGGGCAGGTGGCGGTCATGCATGCAAGCAGTGTCGCCGTCGCTGGTGCCGCGGCACTGATCATTGGGCGCTCGGGCGCTGGAAAGTCGAGCCTCGCGCTGCGGATGATCGCCTTGGGGGCAATGCTTGTTTCCGATGATCGGACGCGCCTGGAAAAGCATGGAGAAGTCGTGTTCGCCGATGCGCCCGAGGCCATTCGCGGGCGGCTGGAAGCCCGGTTCGTAGGCATCCTGTCTATGCACAGTGCTGGTCCGACGCCAGTGCGGTTGGTTGTCGATTTGGATCAAACCGAAACCGAACGTCTGCCGCCGGTTCGCCACCGCGAGATCCTTGGTTGCAAAGTGCCTGTACTTCACAATTCCACGACTGACCATTTCAGTGCCGCTTTGATGCAATACCTGAGAACTGCAGGAGGAGCGTAAGCAATGGTGGGGCCAGACACTTCAGCATGGGGCGAGCACGAAGCGCAACGTATTGTTTTCGTTACAGGGCCTTCGGGCGCTGGTCGCTCGACCGCGATCAATGTGCTCGAAGATCTGGGTTTCGAGGCGATTGACAATTTGCCGCTATCGCTTCTGCCGCGGCTGATATCGGGGCCTGCACATGACCGGCCCTTGGTGCTTGGTCTGGATACGAGAAACCGCGACTTCTCGGCCGATGCTGTGATCGAAAGTCTCGCCCGCCTTGAGGGCATGGCGGGCATCAGGCCTGAACTGGTATATATCGATTGCCGCCCCGATGTCCTGTTGCGGCGGTTTTCCGAAACGCGTCGCCGTCATCCTCTTGCGCCAGAGGGGAGCCCCGGCGAAGGCATTGAGCGCGAGATGGCACTGCTGGTTTCCATCCGCGCGCGCGCTGATGTGTTGATAGATACCTCAGAAATGACACCTCACGAATTGCGTAGCGAAATCGATCGTCACTTTCGTGCCGAAGACGGCAATCAACTGGCGATTTCAATCAGCTCGTTTTCCTACAAACGCGGTCTGCCACGTGGTTTGGATATGGTCCTAGACTGCCGGTTCCTGAAAAATCCCCACTGGGACAAGATGCTACGGTCGCTGGACGGGCGTGCGCCTGAGGTGGCTGATTTCGTGGCGGATGATCCGCGTTTTGCAGACTTCCTGGAAAAGGTTCTGAGCCTGCTTGGGACATTGTTGCCGGCCTACAGCGAAGAGGGAAAGGCACATTTTTCGATCGGGTTGGGATGCACAGGCGGGCGGCATCGATCAGTTGCAAGTGCAGAAAAACTGTCCAGGGCACTTGTGAATGGTGGCTGGCGGGTGTCAATAAGGCATCGCGAACTCGACCGCGACCCGCTTGAACCGCGACAAAGCTAGAGGAAGATCGCGTGATAGGAATTGTGATCGTTGCACATGGAGGACTGGCCAGGGAATATCTGGCAGCGGTCGAGCATGTGATCGGCCCGCAAAGCGGAGTCCGTGCGATCGCGATCGAGGCAGATCACAACCGCGCGCAAAAACAGGCCGAGATTTGTGCCGCCGCGGATCAGGTCGATCAGGGGGATGGGGTGGTTGTGGTTACGGACATGTTCGGCGGATCGCCTTCGAACCTGTCACTGGTGGCCTGCCAGCCTGAGGGGCGCCGTGTGCTTTACGGGGCCAACCTGCCGATGTTGATCAAACTGGCAAAGAGTCGCCACCTCGGTGTTGGGGCGGCGGTGCGGGCTGCTATGGAAGCAGGCCGCAAATATATTGATACCCAGACGATCAGCAAAGACTAGGGATGCCCATGTCCGAAACAATTCACCGCAGCCTTGAGATTGTGAACGAGAAAGGTCTGCATGCGCGGGCAGCGGCAAAGCTGGTCGAGGTCGTCGAGGGGTTTGATGCGGAAGCCGAGGTTTCCCGCGATGGCCAGTACGCCTCGGGTGACAGTATCATGGGTCTTTTGATGTTGGCAGCCTCTCGTGGAACCAGTATTGAGGTGTCGACATCCGGACCGGATGCCGAGGCGCTGGCGGATGCGCTGCAGGCGCTTGTCGCGGATTGCTTCGGCGAGGATATGTGACGCTGACCTGGCGTCTGAAAGGTGAATGCGCATCGTGGTGGAAACCGTTAAGAACGACGCGGCGAAATCAGATGCGCCTGACGTGACTTTCACGAAATATGACCGGCGCAGTCTGACTTATGCGAACACCTTCGACAGCGTATTGAAGCGCACGATCATCCGGGCAGTGGAGTGGCTGACGGGCAAGATCACCATCCTGCGCCGTATTCGCGAATTCGAAAAGCGCGGGGCGCCGACGGGGCAGGCCTTTTGGCCGGCAACGATGGAGGTGATGGGCATTGACCTGCTTACCCCGCAGGAACAATTGGACAGGATACCGGCCACTGGGCCGGTAGTATTGGTGGCCAACCATCCGCATGGGCTGGTTGATGGCATGATACTGGCCGATCTGATCGGTCGGGTGCGTGACGACTATCGTATCCTGACACGCTCTTTGCTGACGGGTATCGATGAAAGTGCGGCGGGATACTTGATACCCGTTCCCTTTCCGCATGAGCCGGATTCGCAGAAAAAGATGATCGAGATGCGCAAGCAAGCGATGGATCACCTGGCAGAGGGCGGTTTGGTTGCGCTGTTCCCCTCTGGTGTGGTGGCCGCGTCTGAAACGCTATTTGGCCCCCCTGTCGAGGCTGAGTGGAATGTTTTTACCGCGAAGATGATACGCCGGTCAGGGGCCGCGGTATCCCTGTGCTATTTTCCCGGATCGAACTCGCGTTGGTACCAAATCGCGAACCAGATTTCCCCAACGCTGCGGCAGGGGCTTTTGCTGCATGAAGTGGTCCATGCCTTCGATAAGCCGCAAGCGCCCGTTATCGGCGGGCCCATCTCGGCGGAAGAGGCGCAGGAGCGCAGCGCCGAGCCGCGTGCTTTCATGGCTTGGTTGCGTGAGAAAACCCTATCCTTGAAGGAATAGACAGCGGTTTTAGCGCGAGGGAATGGGCGTCTCACCGCGATAATCGTAGAATCCACGCTCGGTCTTGCGGCCCAGCCATCCAGCTTCGACATACTTTGTCAGCAGGGGACAGGGGCGGTATTTTGTGTCCGCCAGCCCGTCATGCAGCACGTTCATGATGGCAAGACAGGTATCTAATCCTATGAAATCGGCCAGCTCCAGC
>CAZOKA010000158.1:0-5983 GCA_964580265.1 uncultured Rhodobacterales bacterium
CAGGCCGTGACCGCAGAAATCGCGCACCACCGACATGCCCTGCCCTTCGACATAGGCCTGAATAGCGTGGCCGATATCACCGAAGGTATTGCCGGGTTTCACGGCTTCGATGCCTTTGAACAGGGCGTCATGGGTGACCTGGATCAATCGCTCGGCCTGGCGGCTCGGCTTGCCCGCGACGTACATCCGGCTGGTATCTCCATACCAACCATCCACGATCACGGTCACGTCGATGTTCAGGATGTCGCCTTCCACCAGAACGTCATTCTTTCGACGTTTCTCAAGGTCTTTCGACACTGTCTCGGCACCGCTCTTGGGGATCGGTGCGCCGGGTATCCCGTGACATACGACATGATTGAGGCTGATGCAGCTTGCATGCTGATAGCCGCGATACCCGATGGTCGCCGATTTCGCCCCGGCGGCGTTGACTTTTTCCTCGATCAGGCGGTCGATCTCGCCCGTGGTCTGGCCGGGATGAATATGCTCGGCGATTTCATCCAGGATCATCGCCGCCAGACGGCCCGCCTTATGCATGCCCGCAAAATCGGCTGGCTCGTGTAAGCGGATGCCATCGCGTGTCATGCGGCCCTTGTGCTGATCGTTCAACTGCCGTCTCCGTCCGAAAATCATCACAGTCATCTAAGCCGAAATGCGGCGGTGCACAACCATGGCTCAGTCAACATGCGGCAGGGATGTGCCCAATGTGATCGCCCGTGGCGTGATCTGCGTGGCAAAGCACAGCGTCTCGACACCTGCGGCGCTCGCGCGCGCATGGGCACGGGCATAGGCCGCGTCTATATCCGCGGCCAACGCAAACCTGTCGCAATCGGTCCGCTGCACCAGGTACAGCATCACCGCCCGCGCGCCCGCCCGCGCCATGTCCGCCAGTTCCTCTAGGTGCTTGGTGCCCCGCTTTGTCACGCTGTCGGGAAACTCGGCCAAACCGGGCCGCCGCGATAGCGTCACGCTTTTTACCTCGACATAGGCATCGCGCCGCCCCTGCCCGGTCAGCAGGAAATCGATGCGGCTGCCTTGCGCGCCGTATTTCACCTCGGGGCGCACCGCGTCATAATCCGTGAGTCCCGGAACCGCGCCGGCCTCCAACGCGGCGCGCAGCATCCGGTTGGGCACGCCGGTATCCACACCTGTGAAATGCCCCTCGGCATGTTCGACCAGCCGCCAGCCGAACTTCAGCTTCTTGCGCGCATCGTCGTTCGGCTCCAGCCAGATGCGCATGCCCGGCTCGGCCAAGCCCAGCATCGAGCCGGGGTTCGCGCAGTGGGCTGTCACCTCGCGCCCGTCCTCAAGGCGGCAATCCGCAAGGAACCGCTTGTAGCGGCGGATCAGCACGGCAGGCACAAGAGGGGTTTGAAAGCGCATGGCGCGCGGCCTATACCGAAGCCACACCCGGTTCAAGGAGAGCGCCATGACCAACCCCACTGCCGCGATGCTTGTGATCGGCGATGAAATCCTGTCGGGGCGCACACGCGATTCCAACATGCATTACCTGGCCGGTGAGTTGACAAAGGCGGGGATCGACCTGCGTGAAGTCCGCGTCGTCAGCGATGACGCCGAAGCAATCGAAACAGCGGTGCGGGCATTGGCGAACACCTATGACACCGTGTTCACCAGCGGCGGAATCGGCCCAACTCATGACGATATCACCGCCGATTGCATTGCCCGCGCGTTTGGCCGAGCCATCGGCGTGCGGGACGATGCCCGCGCCATCCTGGAAGCACACTACCAGCGCAGCGGACAAGAGTTGAACGAGGCCCGCCTGCGGATGGCCCGCATACCCGAGGGGGCGATTCTGATCGAAAACCCGGTAAGCGCCGCACCCGGTTTCAGCCTTGAGAACGTGCATGTCATGGCCGGGGTGCCCGCTGTGTTTCAGGCTATGATCGCCAGCGTTTTGCCGACCCTGACGGGAGGCGCGCCGCTGATGTCGCAAAGCTTGCGCATCATGCGCGGCGAGGGCGAGATCGCAGGCCCCCTGCGCACCATTGCCGAGGATTTTCCTGACCTGTCGATTGGGTCTTACCCGTTCCAATCGGATGGCGTTTTCGGCGCGCAGATCGTCATACGCGGATCTGACGGCGCACGCGTCGATGCCGCGATGAAACGGCTATGCGAGGCATTCGGCCAATGATGCCCGGTGCGTCAAGATTGATGGACGTGTGCGATGCCACCTGGCCGGCGGCCGCAACGCGCCGGCTTGGCCCGTGGCTCCTGCGCAAGGGGCAGGGCGGCGGGCAGCGCGTATCGGCCACAACGGCGAAAACCCCGCCCGCCGAGGATGACATCGCCCAGGCCGAGGCGGCGATGCAGGACATGAACCAGCCCCGCCTGTTTCAGATCCGCCAAGGCGATGCGGAACTGGATGCGTGGCTGTCGGCGCGCGACTACGTCGTTGTCGATCCGGTCACCATCTGGGTGGCACCTGTCACGGCGCTTGCAACACAGCACGCCCCGCGCGTGACGGTGTTCACCGTGTGGGAGCCGCTGGCGATCCAGATCGACATCTGGGCCAAGGCCGGCATCGGATCGGGGCGGATTGCCGTGATGCACCGCGCACCGCAGCCCAAGACCACGCTGATGGGGCGCATCAATGATCACCCCGGCGGCACTGCCTTCGTAGCCGTGCACGACGGCACCGCGATGATTCATGCGCTTGAGGTTCTGCCGCATCAGCGCCGGCACGGCATGGCGCGCTGGTTCATGCACGAGGCGGCGTTCTGGGCACAAGACAACGGCGCCACCCACATCGCCGCGATTTGCACACAGGCCAATGCAGGGGCCAACGCGCTCTATGCTTCCCTCGGCATGGAGGCTGTGGGACAGTATCACTACCGCAAACACCGCGAGGACATGACATGAGCAATTCCGACCTACCCACCGCCCTGAACCTGCCGCCGGTCGATCCGCTGCCAGAGGCGACGCAGAAGTATTTCAACATCTGCCAGGAAAAGCTGGGACTCGTGCCCAACGTGCTGCGTGCGCATGCCTTCGACATCGACAAGCTGAACGCCTTTTCGGCCTTCTACAACGACTTGATGATGGGCCAGAGTGGGCTGAGCAAGCTGGAACGCGAGATGATCGCGGTGGTGGTGTCCTCGATAAACCGCTGCTTTTACTGCCTCACCGCGCATGGGCAGGCGGTGCGCGCCCTGTCCGGCGATCCCAAGCTGGGCGAGATGATGGTGATGAACTACCGCGTCGCCGACCTTGACGAACGGCAGCGCGCGATGCTGGATTTCGCGGCCCTTGTCACCACCGCCAGCGCCACGATCGAAGAACACCACCGGCAAGCCCTTCGCGACGTGGGCTTCAGTGATCGTGACATCTGGGATATCGCGAATGTCGCGGCCTTCTACAACATGACGAACCGCGTTGCGTCGGCCACCGACATGCGTCCCAATGACGAGTATCACGCGCAAAACAGATGATCCGCCTTGCCGCCATAAGCGCCTGTGCCCTTCTGCTGACCTGCCTTGCGCAGGCGTCGGCGGCGCAGGTGCTCCGGCTGCCGTCACACGCGCAGACGATTACCGACAATACCGCCTTCCCGGACAGCTACGCGCTACCCACAGGGCCATTCGCCGACGGCCACCTGCCCGAACGCGTGGTCGAGGGGCGCGTTACCCGCCAGACCTGGCGCATCCCGACGCAGGGGATCACCACGCTTCAGGTGCTGGCACCTTTGCGCACGCAACTGGACGAGGCTGGATACGAGGTGATGTTCGAATGCGACACACGCGCCTGTGGCGGCTTCGACTTCCGCTTTGAGACCGAGGTGCTCCCGCCCCCGGATATGTATGTGAACCTTGCCGATTTCCGTTTTCTAAGCGCCCGAAACAGCGCTCAAGGCTACATAGGCCTGCTGGTCAGCCGCAGCGAGAACTCGGGTTTCGTGCAACTGATCCACGTGGCCCCCGGTAGCAGCCCGCCCGACAAGGTCGCTGTGACCACGCCGAACGCAAGCGCCCAAGACCCCGCACAAAATCGTGACAGATCAGAGCCGCCGCCCCTTGCCCATGCCCTTGTGCAAGACGGGCATGTCGTCCTGTCGGACCTGACATTCGGCACCGGCTCATCCGGCCTGGGGCAGGGGGATTTTCCGTCGCTGGCAGCGTTGGCCGATTTCCTTGCCGCCAAACCGGAAAGACGCATCGTACTGGTTGGCCATACCGATACCGTGGGCGCACTTGATCGAAACATCACCCTGTCACGCGCCCGCGCGGCATCGGTTCTTGAACGGATGGTCACGCTCTACAACATAGATCGCGCGCAGGTTTCTGCCGAGGGCGCAGGATACCTCGCGCCGCGGGTCAGCAACGCCACCAAGGCCGGACGCGAGGCCAACCGCCGGGTCGAGGCGGTGTTGCTCAGCAACCCCTGAATGGCGGTTCAGCGACAAGGCACAAGGAATTGGATACATTGGTTTGCCGCATCTGGCGCTATCGCTGGACGGGGATGCAGGTGTGATATGCTACAGTAGCATTTGGCACCTGAATCACGGAGCGGCGCAATGATGGACGGAACTTTTCAGGATAACGACATCGAAAAGGTCGTGGCGGCAGACCGCGCCAATGTCTGGCACCACCTGAGCCAGCACAAACCATACGAGACCACGGACCCCCGTGTCATCGTCGAGGGCAAGGGCATGCGCGTCTGGGATCAGAAGGGCAAGGAACACCTCGATGCCGTCTCGGGCGGTGTATGGACGGTAAACGTGGGTTACGGACGCGAGGAAATCGCGAATGCCGTGCGCGACCAGTTGCTCAAGCTCAACTATTTCGCCGGCTCGGCGGGGTCGATCCCCGGCGCGATGTTCTCGGAAAAGCTGTTGTCGAAGATGCCGGGGCTTTCCCGTGTCTATTACTGCAACTCCGGGTCCGAGGCGAACGAGAAGGCCTTCAAGATGATCCGCCAGATCGCACACAAGCGTCATGGCGGGCGCAAGCACAAGATCCTCTACCGCGAACGCGATTACCACGGCACCACGATCGGGTGCCTGTCGGCCGGCGGTCAGGAACAGCGCAACGCGCAATACGGCCCCTTCGCGCCCGGCTTTGTCCCGGTTCCGCACTGCCTTGAATACCGCGCGCAATGGGATCTGTCGGGCGAGGATTACGGCCGCGCCGCCGCCGACGCCATCGAAGAGGTCATCCTGCGCGAAGGCCCAGACACCGTGGGTGCGCTCTGCCTTGAGCCTGTCACCGCCGGGGGTGGTGTGATTCCGCCGCCGCCGGGCTATTGGCCCCGCGTGCAGGAGATTTGCCGCAAGTACGACATCCTGCTGCATATCGACGAGGTTGTTTGCGGCATCGGGCGCACCGGCACCTGGTTCGGCTATCAGCAATACGGGATCGAGCCCGATTTCGTCACCATGGCCAAGGGCGTCGCCAGTGGCTATGCCGCCATCGCGTGCTGCGTGACGACCGAAGCGGTGTTCGACATGTTCAAGGACGACGCCGACGATCCGTTGAACTATTTCCGCGACATCTCGACGTTTGGCGGCTGCACCGCCGGGCCGGCGGCCGCGCTGGAAAACATGGCGATCATCGAACGCGAGGATCTGCTGGAGAACACCACCGCCATGGGCGATTACATGCTCGACCAACTCGGCGCGCTGATGGACAAGCATCAGGTTATCGGCGATGTGCGCGGCAAGGGTCTGTTCCTTGGGGCAGAGCTGGTTTCAGACCGAAGCAGCAAAGACCCCGTGAGCGAAAAGCAGGTGCAGGCCGTGCTGGCCGATTGCATGGCGCAGGGCGTGATCATCGGGGCGACCAATCGGTCGCTTCCAGGCCTGAACAACACGTTAACCTTCTCGCCGGCACTGATTGCAACCAAGGCCGATATCGACCAGATCACCGGCGCGGTCGATGCCGCATTGGGCCGGGTGTTCGGGTAATCAACACGGGTGGGCGGCAGTCGCCCACCCGATGTTCAGCCTCACGCTGGCGTCCGCCACTTGGTA
>CAZOKA010000159.1:0-5971 GCA_964580265.1 uncultured Rhodobacterales bacterium
CACTTGTAACGATCCGCGCAGTCGGCCAACAACTGCGCATCACCAATATTGGGAGGAAACACTCTATGGATCGTCGTTCTTTTCTAACAACTTCCGCAGTGGGCGGAGCAGCCGCCGCAGCCAGCACGCTGGCGGCACCAGCCTATGCGCAAGGCAAGCGGACGCTCACGATGGTAACCACATGGGGCCGTGGTCTGGCCGGTGTATTCGACGCTGCGCAACGCGTGGCTGACAGTATCACCGAAATGACCGATGGTGATCTGAACGTTGAAATCAAGGCCGCTGGTGAGCTTGTGGGCGCATTCGAGGTTTTCGACGCTGTTACCTCGGGCCAGGCCGATATGTATCATGGCGCCGACTACTACTTCGTAGGGCAGCACCCCTCCTATGCGTTCTACACCGCCGTTCCTTTCGGGATGACGGCACAGGAACTTGCGAATTGGTACTACCATGATGGTGGTATGGAGCTGCACGATCAGCTGGGCGGAATCTTTGGTCTGAAGTCCTTCCTTGCCGGCAATACCGGTGCGCAGGCTGGCGGTTGGTTCAACTCGGAAATCAAATCGGCCGAAGATTTCAACGGTCTCAAGTTCCGTATGCCTGGCCTGGGTGGCAAGGCGCTCGGCAAACTGGGTGCCAGCGTTCAGAATATCCCCGGTGCCGAAGTGTATCAGGCGCTGTCGTCGGGTGCGATCGACGGAACCGAGTGGATCGGTCCCTGGGCGGACGAAAAAGCCGGTTTCCAGGAGATCACCAAGATCTACTACACCTCGGGCTTCCACGAGCCGGGCGCTGGCCTGAGCGTTGCGACCAACCGTGACGTGTTCGATAGCCTCAGCCCTGCGCACCAGAAGGTGATCGAGATCGCCTGTGCCGAGTGCCACCAGTGGAACCTGGCGCAGTTCCTGTCCGAAAATGGCTCGGCCCTTCAGCGCCTTCAGGCAGGCGGCGTCAAGACGCTCGAATTCCCTGATGATGTGTGGGATGCCTTTGGTAAAGCGTCGGCTGAAGTGCACGCCGAAAACATGGGTGATTCCATCTACAAGGAAACCTATGACAGCGTCATGGCGTCCATGAAGGCATCTTCGGGCTGGTTGACAAAGTCCGAAGGCGCTTACAGAAGTCAGCGCGACCGCGTTCTGGGTTAATCCCCTGAGCAACGAAACATTCCCGGGCCCCTGTCGATACGGCGGGGGCCCTTGGGACGATGGTATTACCCTTGATGGGCCGCTGCCCGCAGGCTGAAGGGGCGAGGATACGATGCAAGATGAAACCACCATCGGCTTTCTGGGCGCGCTGAGTGCACTGGGAAGCGGGCTAGTCTGGTTTTTCCAGAATATCGTGATGGCGTTCTACAATTTCGGCTATGCTGTGACCCATCCGCAGTTATGGTTGGATTGGTCGAACGGTGAGGCGCTCATGCGGTTCATCTACTATGGCGGATCAGTCGAGTTCTTCTTCGTCATATTCACTGCTGTACTGATAGTAACGGCCATAGGGATGTGGCAAAGCGGCTTTCTGTGGTGGGTCGTGCGCGTTCTGGAAGGGTTTGCCAATACGGTTGGCCGGTTCTTTGCCTGGGCGGGCCTCTTGATGGTCGTGCAGCAGGTGATCATCGTGGTCATGCAGCGGATATTCAATCGGCCGGATATCGTGCTTGGCCTGGGCATTCCCGTAGAGTTCGACATCAGTTGGTATGCCGAGGAATTGAAGCTTTACAACGCGGCGGTTGTGGCGCTGTGCGCCACATACACCTTTGTTCAAGGTGGCCATGTGCGCGTGGACTTGATCTATGCCGGGGTGCGGTTTCGCACCAAGAGAGTCATAGACATGGTTGGGTCGGTGATCTTCATGCTACCGCTTTCGGTCATCGTATGGATGTATGGCTGGTTCTTCCTGTGGCGGCACCTTGTCGTGCCCAACCCATCAGCCAGCGATACGCTTGAGCGGCTGCTGCTCAAGTCGCGGGCCCTGCGTTGGAATGTCGAGACGATCAGCTTTTCACCAAACGGGTTCTCGGCCTATTTCCTGTTCAAGATCCTGCTGATCTGCTTTGCGGGTATGGTCTTTATCCAGGCAGTTGCGTTTTTCTATCGCTCTTTTCTTGAATTCAAGGAAGGCGAGGGGAGTTCGGGAAAATACCTCGACCGGGACAATCTGGGCGAGGGCGAAGAGGCCTATGAAGGCACACACTGACACTCAGGGGCAGTTGAACCATGCTATTTGGACTTGATGGCGTCGAGATCGGCCTGATCATCGTTGCCTTTTGCCTTTTCGGGGGCATTCTGTCGGGCTTCCCGGTTGCCTTTGCCATTGGCGGGGCAGGAGCCATTTCCTTTGGGATCATCGCCGCCCTGGATAGCTCGGGCCTCCTGGTGCACCAGGCGATTGATCAGTCGTCTGAGGCGTTCAATACGCTCGTCGGTTCGGGGGTTAGGCCAGAGTCGATCTCGATCTTCCGATATCCCGACTTGCCTCGTGTTGCGCAACCCGTGTTCGAGCGGGGCTGGGAGGTGGCGATGGACAGGAACGTATCGTTCATCGTCAATCGCATGAACGAGCGTGTTCTGGCCGGTGCATCGATCGAGACGCTGCTGGCCGTGCTGATGTTCGTGCTGATGGGGATCACGCTGGAGCGGTCAAAGATTGCCAATGACTTGCTGACGACCATGGCGCGCGTATTCGGGCCGCTGCCTGGCGGCCTTGCCGTGTCTGTCGTCGTGGTTGGTGCCTTCCTTGCCGCGTCCACCGGGATTGTCGGCGCCACCGTTGTAACCATGGGGCTATTGTCATTGCCGACCATGTTGCGCAACGGCTACTCGCCGCAGCTTTCAACCGGCGTGATCGCCGCCAGCGGGACGCTGGGGCAGATCATTCCACCCTCTATCGTGATCGTCTTGCTGGGAACGCTGGCGGGCGATCTGTATTCCACAGCGCAGGAAAACCGCGCACAATTGGCCGGGTGCAGCGACGCGCTGACCTATCTTGGGGAACCTGCTGTCGTTTCGGTGGGAACCTTGTTTCAGGCGGCACTGTTGCCGGGGATTCTTCTGGCGTTCCTCTATGCGGCCTATGCGTTTGGGTATGCTCTTTTCAACCCATCCAAGGCGCCCGCGGTGCAGCTGGGCACAGCCAACAGCGAACCGATTACACGGGCAGAAAGGCTGACCTGGTTCGTCGGGGCGCCTCTGGCCCTGATTGGTGGTGCGGTGATGCTGGCGCAGATCGGGATGGTCGGCTCCCAGAACATACAGATCAGCAGCTTTACCAATGCAAGCGAGACTGCGTCGCTACGCACCAATGTAAATGATGAATGCAAGGCGGCGATGATTGACCTGCATGGTCAGGATGCCTGGGATGCAGCGGTGGCGGAGCAAGCCGAGATTGACGCGGTGACAGGCGATCAGGGTATGCAACGCCGCAGTCAGGAGGAAATCTCTCAGGCGCTGGAAGACAAGGTTGCTGCCGCCGCGCCAGTGGGCACCGGGATTGCTACGCTTTCGATCCTGTTGGCGCTTGTGCTTACCACCGCACGTGGTGTTTCGCCGTCGGCCAACCAGGTTCCAATTGCCGTGGGGCTTTTGGGCGTGGCCTTGATGCTGCTGGTGGACATCCTTTTCATCAGCCCACTGTCGAGCGCGGGTTCCACATGGGTCTTGCTGGCTGTGCCGGTCGCAATCACGCTGTACGGGTGCCGACATGCGGTGGAGCGGCTGGCGCGCAATGAATTGATTCGCGTCGTGTTCCCTCCTCTCGTGTTGATCGTGGCCGTTCTCGGCTCGATCCTTGGCGGGATCACGAACCCGACACCCGCCGCCGCGCTAGGGGCGGCAGGGGCACTGATGCTGGCGGCCTATCGGCGGCTTCGCGACGAGCAGCGCAGCGGTAAGGTAATCATCTGGTCTACCTTCTCGCTGATTATCATGCTGCTGGTCGGGATAAATTTCGATCTTCGGATCAACAATGAATCAGTTTCGATCGAAAGCTGGCTTGCCTTCCTCGTGGCATATGGTGCGTATCTTTATACGCTGTTCGGGTTGTTGTACGCGTGTTGGACGTTGTTCCGCGCCAGCATTCTGTCCCCGGTCGTACGTGAGACGGCGAAAGTCACCAGCATGGTGTTCACGATCCTGATCGGGTCGCAACTGTTGAACCTTGTTGTCATTTCTTTTGGCGGCGAGCACTATATCCAACAGTTCCTGCAGAGCTTTGACAGTGAATACCGCGTGTTCCTGATCGTGATGCTGGTGCTGTTCATACTCGGATTCGTGCTTGATTTCCTCGAAATCATCTACATCGTGATCCCCATTGTAGGGCCGGTGATTTATGGCGGCACATTCGATCCGAGCTGGGTAACCATCATGATCGCGGTGAACCTGCAAACGTCGTTCCTGACGCCGCCATTTGGCTTTGCGCTATTCTACTTGCGCGGTGTCGCGCCGAAGGAAGTGACCACTGCCCACATCTACCGCGGCGTTTTCCCCTTCGTCTTGATCCAGGTTCTCGGGCTTGCCATCCTGTGGTATTTCCCGGCGATCGTGACAATCGTTCCAGACCTGATTCCGAACTGAACCAGGTTACGCCCTGGCCACATGGAACTATATGTTGTTTCGGTGGCCGGGGCAGTTAACCCTTGGCGGGGCGACTGCCGGGAAGAGAGATGTTGGCGACCTGCTCGGCAATGGGCGCTGTGTTCAATGGGTGCGTTTCCGATTTGTAGCTCTCGGGGTCATGCACTTTTTCCCACGCACCGCGCCGATGCACCTGGAGGCCGGAAAATCGTGCCTTGTACCCCATTTTGTCACTGCCCGGCACCCAGTACCCCAGATAGACATAGGGTAACCCCGCTTCTCGAGCGATCTCGATGTGATCCAGGATGATGTAAGTGCCAAGGCTGTCGCGCGGCCGATCCGGGGAATAAAAGGAATAAACCATGCTCACCCCGTCATCGAGTATATCGGTCAGGCAGACGGCAAGCAGGTCATCGGTATCCGGTGCATAATACTCGATGACACGGGTTCGAACCGGGCTTTCTTCTATCATTGCCGCGAACTCGAACACGTCCATGTCCGCCATGCCACCGTCCGCGTGACGCATCTCAAGGTACTCTCGAAACAGCTCGTATTGTTCTTCGGTGGCCCAGGGTGATCTGACTTTTCGGGTCATCGCGGCGCCCCGGCGCAAGGTTCGCTTCTGGCTGCGGGTTGGCGTGAACTGCTCAACGCATATTCGTGCTGACATGCAGGCTGCGCATTCCGCGCAGGACGGACGATAAAGAACGTTCTGCGATCTGCGAAAACCTTGCTTGGACAATCCGTTGTTCAGGCTTTCAGCGGAATCGCCCTGCAGAGCGGTAAACAGCTTCCGCTCCATGCGACCTGGAAGGTAGGGGCATGGCTGTGGCGCGGTTACATAGAACTGCGGTGCGACGGGAAGTGTATGGCGCATATCTCTCGTTCATGGATTTTTCACGAAGATAACAACGATGCGCCAATGCGCCAAGCTCCTAAAATGTGACTTTACCTATCACCCCATGGTCACCAGATATTACGGGAGGCTGGGAACTGCCCGATGGTCAACCGGGCAGTTCTGGTTGCGGCGGTCATGATCCTGTTGGTGCTTGCGCGGATGCGCCTTACGCTTCTTCGGTAGCTGCCTTTTCGCGTTCTTCCATGAAGGCATCGAATTCCGCCTTGTCCTTGGCATCGCGCAGGCGCTGGAGAAAGGACTCGAACTGCGTTTGCTCTTCTTCAAGGCGGCGCAGGGTATCAGCCTTGTAGGCATCAAAAGCCGCGTTTCCAGTCGATCCAGAGCCGGTGAAGCTTGCAGGTTCGTGGCGTCGACAAGATTTTCCCGACATGCGATTACTCCAGATCATGTAAAATAGAACGGCGAGACCAACAGGCCAGAAAAGGATGAAACCCAGAACCATAAGTGCGATCCATGCGCCTCTTCCCCGCGCGTCCAGCCA
>CAZOKA010000160.1:0-3032 GCA_964580265.1 uncultured Rhodobacterales bacterium
GGAACGGCGGCTTCATCCGCGGCATGCCCTTCTTGCCCTCCAGGCTTTCCAGCAGGGCGGTTTCCTCGCCGCAAATATAGGCGCCGGCGCCGTGATGCAGGTAAATGTCGAAATCCCATCCCGACCTGGCCGCGTTCGGGCCGACAAGACCGGCATCATACGCCTCGTCGATAGCGGTTTGCAGCGCCTCGCGCTCGCGGATGTATTCGCCGCGCAGATAGACATAGCAGACATGCGCGTTCATCGCGAAACTGGCGATCAGGCACCCCTCGATCAGGGTGTGCGGATCATGGCGCATGATCTCGCGGTCCTTGCATGTGCCCGGCTCGGATTCGTCGGCATTGACCACCAGGTAGGCCGGGCGGCCATCGCTTTCCTTGGGCATGAAGGACCATTTCAGCCCCGTCGGGAACCCTGCGCCGCCGCGCCCGCGCAGGCCGCTATCCTTCATCTCCTGGATGATCCAGTCGCGGCCCTTCTTGATGATGTCAGCGGTCCCATCCCAAGCTCCACGCGCCATCGCACCCTTGAGCGAGCGATCGTGCATGCCGTAGAGATTGGTAAAGATACGATCCTGGTCCTTGAGCATCCGATTACCCCTGCCCGTTTGCATTGTCGTCGCGCCGCGCGCGCCAGATCTGCAGGCTGACAACCAGCGCCCAGATCAGCGCGCCAAGCGCGGCGAAATCTATCAGAAAGGCGAAGCGCACCGGCCAGCCCATTTCACGACCCAGCCATTGCAGCACCAGCCACAGCACCATCGCCACGGCGATGACCAGGGCCACGATGCGCCCCTTGCGTGCCAGTTTCTGCTCGTGCTCGCTCGCCATGATCCATCCTTGTTCGCCTCACGCCCCAGATAGGGCGCATACCGGTTCCTGTCATCCGCCCGAAGCCAGGCGCTGCGCCTGCCCGACCCAGTCGTCGCGGCTGACGCGGCCCTTGAACCCGACAAGGTTCTCGTCCGCCCAGGCCACCTCGTCGGCACTCCAGCCCGCGATCTGATCGAAGTGAAAAACGCCGATCTGGTTGAGCAGCTTCTCCAGCTTGGGGCCAACGCCCTTGATCTTCTTCAAATCGTCCGGCCCCTCGGGGCGGGCCTTGTCCAGCAGCGCGGGCTTGGTCCCGACACCTTCGGACGGGGCGGCCGGGTTCGGCGCCTTGGCCGCGGTTTTCGCAGGCGTCGGCCCGGGCGCGGCCTTACCCTTGCCCAGCCACGGGGTGCTGAGCGGCACTTCGCTTCCGTCGATCCGCTTGACCGTGTCGCCCAGATCGGTCGCCAGTGCCACTGACGCGTTTTGCGGCGCGCGGCCGGCCTCATGCTCCTTGAGGCTGGTCAGCCCCGATTTCGGCTCGGAGGCATAGCGGCCATTTTGCGGCCCCGGCGTGGGAACGCGGCCAGCGACCAGCTCGTCCAGGATATGACCAAAGTTCTCGGCGGTCAGATCCTCGTAGTAATCCTTGCCGATCTGCGCCATCGGCGCGTTTGAGCAGGCACCGAGGCATTCCACCTCTTCCCAGCTCAGCTTGCCATCCGCGCTCAGCTCATGCGGGTTGCCCGCGATCTTCTCGCGGCACACCTCGACCAGGTTTTCCGACCCGCACAGCATGCAGGGTGTCGTGCCGCAAACCTGCACATGCGCGACCGAGCCGACCGGCGCCAGTTGGAACATGAAATAGAATGTCGCCACTTCCAGCGCACGGATGTAGTCCATGCCCAGCATGTCGGCGACGTATTCGATCGCCGGCCGCGTCAGCCAGCCTTCCTGCTCCTGCGCGCGCCACAACAACGGGATGATCGCACTTGCCTGGCGGCCCTCGGGATACTTGGTGATCTGCGCCTCGGCCCATTTCAGGTTATCGGGCGCGAAGGCGAAGCTATCGGGTTGGTCGTGATGCAAACGGCGCAGCATGGCTCAGTCAGTCCTCGAAAATCGGGCGGCGGCGCGGGCCGCTATCGCGGACGCCTCCGGCGGGAGTATTTTTGGCAAGATGAAGATCGCCGCGGTCATGCACGTTCACCTGTCGATCTCCCCGAACACGACATCCATCGTGCCGATGATCGCCGCCACGTCGGCCAGTTGATGGCCGCTGGCGACGTGATCCATCGCCTGCAGATGCAGGAACCCCGGTGCACGCAGCTTGGCGCGGTAGGGCTTGTTGGTGCCATCGGACACCAGGTAGACGCCGAACTCGCCCTTGGGCGCCTCGACGGCGGCGTAGACCTCGCCCTCGGGGACGTGGAACCCCTCGGTGTAAAGCTTGAAGTGATGGATCAGCGCCTCCATCGATTGCTTCATCTCGCCCCGCTTGGGCGGCGTGACCTTGCCGCGCGCCAAGATATCACCCTGCTCATTGCGCAACTTGGCGATCGCCTGGCGGATGATGTTGGTCGACTGGCGCATCTCGGCCATGCGAACGAGGTAGCGATCGTAGCAATCACCGTTCTTGCCGACGGGGATCTGGAAATCGAACTCGTCATAGCACTCGTAGGGTTGGGAGCGGCGCAAGTCCCACGCCAGCCCCGAGCCGCGCACCATCACGCCCGAAAAGCCCCAGTCGAGGATATCCTGTTCGCTGACCACGCCGATATCGACGTTGCGCTGCTTGAACACGCGGTTCTCGGTCAGCAGGGACTCGATATCATCCAGAACGGTGGGGAAATGGCCGGCCCATTCCTCGATATCATCCAACAGTTCGGGCGGCAGATCCTGATGCACCCCGCCCGGGCGAAAATAGGCCGCGTGCAGGCGCGCGCCGCAGGCCCGCTCGTAGAAGATCATCAGCTTTTCGCGTTCCTCGAAGCCCCACAGCGGCGGCGTCAGCGCGCCCACGTCCATCGCCTGCGTGGTGACGTTCAGCAGGTGGCTGAGGATGCGCCCGATCTCGGAATACAGCACCCGGATCAGCGAGGCGCGGCGCGGCACCTCCACGCCGGTCAGCCGCTCGATCGCCATGCACCAGGCGTGCTCCTGGTTCATCGGCGCCACGTAATCCAGACGGTCCAGATAGGGCAGGTTCTGCAAGTAGGT
>CAZOKA010000160.1:3042-5965 GCA_964580265.1 uncultured Rhodobacterales bacterium
CCATCAGCTTCTCGGTGGCGCGCTGCAGCAGGCCGATATGCGGGTCGCACCGCTCGACAATCTCGCCGTCCAGTTCCAGCACAAGGCGCAACACACCATGCGCCGCCGGATGCTGAGGCCCGAAGTTGATGTTGAAATTGCGGATCTTCTGCTCGCCCGTGCGGGCGTCTTCGAAGCCTTTGGAGCCGTCCATCACGCGCTGCCTCCATCGATCTTGTCCTTGAAGGCCATGACCCACAACAGGATCAGCGCCGCCAGCGGGATGATCGCCACCAGCGACACCCAGTTCGGAATGCCGTAGCGGGGCAGCAGCCGCCAGAATGGAATGACAACCAGCGCCGCGAACACGGCGAACCACACAAAACCAAAGGCTCCCATGCCCATGCCATACCCATAGCCCATCATTTCGCGCCCTCCTGTTTCTCGTCACCCGGCAGGATGTATTCCGCCCCTTCCCAGGGGCTCAGGAAATCGAACTGACGGTATTCCTGCACCAGGTTCACCGGCTCGTAGACCACCCGCTTGAGCACCTCGTCATAGCGCACCTCGGTATATCCGGTGGTCGGGAAATCCTTGCGCAGCGGATGGCCCCGGAACCCGTAATCGGTCAGGATGCGGCGCAGGTCAGGGTGCCCCGTGAACAGGATACCGAACATGTCGAACACCTCGCGCTCGAACCAGTCGGCCGAGGGGTGGATGCCGGTGATCGATTGCGCCATGTCATCCTCGCGCAAGCCGACGCGCAGGCGGATACGCTGGTTCTGGTACATCGACAGGAAATGATAAACCAGGTCGAACCGCTTGGCCCGGCCGGGGTAATCGACCCCGGTGATATCTACCAGCGTCGAGAACCGGCAATTGGGGTCGGACTTGAGGAAATCCACCAGCCCCTTGAGACTGCTCGGGGCGACGTTCACGTTCAGCTCGCCGTGGCTGACATCCCAGTCCAACACGCAATCGGGGCGCTTCGCCTCGATATGCGCTCCCAGTTCCCTCAGTGCTTCACTCATCGTGCATCTTCCTTCCCGGTGGCTGGCGGCGCTCAGCGCACGATCGTTCCCGTGCGGCGGATCTTGCGCTGCAACTGCATCAGGCCATACATCAGCGCCTCGGCCGTCGGCGGGCAGCCCGGCACGTAGATATCAACGGGCACGATCCGGTCACAACCGCGCACCACCGAATAGCTGTAGTGATAATAGCCGCCCCCGTTGGCGCAACTGCCCATCGAGATCACGTAGCGCGGCTCGGGCATCTGGTCGTAGACCTTGCGCAGCGCTGGCGCCATCTTGTTGGTCAGCGTGCCCGCCACGATCATCAGGTCCGATTGGCGCGGGCTGGCGCGCGGGGCGGTGCCAAACCGCTCAAGGTCATAGCGCGGCATCGAGGAGTGCATCATCTCGACCGCGCAGCAGGCCAGCCCGAAAGTCATCCAGTGCAGGCTGCCGGTGCGTGCCCAGTTGATGATATCCTCGGTCGAGGTCAGCAGGAATCCCTTGTCCTGCAACTCGCGGTTCAATTCCTGCGTGGCCACCTCGCGGTCGGCCCCCGCCGTGTTGCCGCCGGACTGCACAGGATTGGTGTTCACTCCCATTCCAGCGCTCCTTTCTTCCATTCATAGGCAAAGCCGATGGTCAGAACCCCCAGGAACACCATCATCGACCAGAATCCCAACATCGACACGTCCTTGAACGCAACCGCCCAGGGAAACAGCATCGCGATCTCCAGATCGAAGATGATGAACAGGATCGACACCAGGTAGAACCGCACGTCGAATTTCATGCGCGCGTCGTCGAACGCATTGAACCCGCATTCGTAGGCCGACAGCTTTTCCGGGTCGGGATGGCGCACAGCAAGGATGACGGCGGCGAGAATCAGAACAATACCAAGTCCGATGGCAATGCCCAGAAGAACGAGGATAGGCAGATATTCCCTCAACATCTCTTCCAAGAGCGGCTCCTTTCATGCGTGTCGGGCACGCATTTGGCTGGCTGAACAGGCTGGCACGGGTTTACTCCCGCCCCATGACAGGGTCAACCGAGCGCCGGTCACATTCAATAAATGAAATTCTTGCCGCGCGGGACGCGAAATTCCTTGTATACCTTGGCACACAAAGGGGGCGCACAAGGGTACTGCGGCAATTGGTCAGGTGCGCGCTGGCGGCCGCGACCCAGGCTTGGCCGAATCGAGCGGCGCGCCTAGCGCGCCCCGCCCTGCCAGCGCGGTTTGCGCTTGTCGAAAAAGGCGGCGATGCCCTCGGGCGCCTCGTCCCCGGCCCAGCACGCAGCCAACTCGTCGATGGTGTGGCGCACGACCGCCGCGTCGATGCGCGGACCCAACTCGCGCAAGAGCGCCTTTGCCCGCGCCACCGCCTCCGGCGCGCACTCCAGGTAGGGCGCGACCTCGGCCTCCACCGCCGCATCCAGATCCTCGCTCGGCACCACCCGCGCCAGCAGCCCCAGATCGACCGCCTCGCCGGCACCGAACCGGCGGCCGGACATGAACACGCGGCGCGCCCGCGCCTCGCCCATCCGCGCGCAGACATAAGGGCCGATCGTCGCTGGGATCAGGCCCAGCCGGGTTTCCGTCAACCCCATCAGAACACCGTCGCCCCCGATCGCGATGTCACACACGCTGGCCATGCCCACGCCGCCGCCGAATGCGTTGCCATGCACCCGGCCGATCAACGGCTTGGGCAGGGTGTTCAGTGCCTGAAGCATCCACGCCAGCTTACCCGCCTCCTCGGCGCGTTGTGCCGGGTCCGCCGCCATCTGATCGCGCATCCAGCCCAGATCGCCACCCGCGCAAAAGCTCTGGCCGCGCGCGGCAAGAACCACCACGCGCACCGCGTCATCCGCGCCCAGATCCCGCGCCGCCTGCGTGATCTCGGCAATCATTTGCCCCGACAACGCATTGTGCTTGTCCG
>CAZOKA010000161.1:0-5889 GCA_964580265.1 uncultured Rhodobacterales bacterium
AGAGCGCGCCCGAGATGAAGCCGTGGCTGATCATCTGGAAGATCGCGCCATCGACGCCCTGCTGATTGGCGGCAAAAATGCCCATGGTGACATAGCCCATATGCGCAACCGAGCTGTAGGCGATCAGCTTTTTCATGTCCGCCTGTGCCAGCGCCACCAGCGAGGTATAGACGATCGCGATCGCCGACAGCCACAGGACCAGCGGGGTCAGAACCTCGGCCCCGATCGGGAACATCGGCAGGCTGAACCGCAAAAAGCCGTATCCGCCCATCTTGAGCAGGATCGCCGCCAGCACGACCGACCCGGCCGTGGGCGCCTGAACGTGCGCGTCGGGCAACCAGGTATGCACTGGCCACATTGGCATCTTGACGGCGAAACTGGCGAAAAAGGCCAGGAACATCAGCGTCTGCATGCCGCCCACGATCTGGATGCCCAGGATCGAGAAGGTACCGGCGTCAAACTGATGCGTCAGCAGTGTCGGAATGTCCGTGGTGCCCGCGTCGGTGAACATCGCCACCATCGCCACCAGCATCAGGACCGACCCGAGGAACGTGTAGAGAAAGAACTTGAAGCTGGCATAGATGCGCTCCTTGCCGCCCCAGATGCCGATGATCAGGAACATCGGGATCAGCCCGCCCTCGAAGAACAGGTAGAACAGCACCAGGTCGAGCGCCATGAACACGCCCAGCATCAGCGTTTCCAGCAGCAAAAAGGCGATCATGTATTCCTTGACGCGTGTGGTCACGTTCCACGACGCGGCGATGGTCAGCGGCATCATGAAGGTGGTCAACAGCACGAACAGAACGCTGATCCCGTCCACGCCCATCTTGTATTTCAGGCCCAGAAGCCACTCTCGCTCCTCGACATACTGAAAGCCGGTGTTGCCGGGGTCGAACTCGGCCAAAATGAACAGCGACACCAGGAAGGTGACGCTTGTCGCGATCAGGGCCAGCCACTTGGCGTTGCGCTGCGCGGCTTCGTCCTCGCCGCGCAGGAACAGCAGCAGGATGACCGCCGCCAGCGCCGGAGTGAAGGTAACGATGGAAAGAAGGTTATCCATTATTCCGCCCCTCCGATGAGCGTCATCCATGTGACCAGGACCACGATGCCGATCACCATGGCAAAGGCATAGGTAAAGATGTATCCCGATTGCGCCCGCCCCGCGAGGCGGGTCACGAAGGGCACGATCCCCATCGCCACGCCATTAAGCGTGCCGTCGATCACGCCGCCATCACCGCGTCGCCACAGGAACCGGCCGATGGCCTTGGCGGGCCGCACGAAGATCACGTCATACAGCTCGTCGAAATACCACTTGTTGAGCAGGAACAGGTATAGCGGCCGCTGATTTTCCGCCAGCTTGCGCGGCAGCGCGGGGTTCACGATGTAGAACCAGTACGCCACCAGCAACCCGCCCAGCATCGCGATGAACGGGCTGACTTTCACCCATGCGGGCGAATGGTGGGCGTCGTCCATGACATGATTGTCGGGGGCCATGTAGATCGCGCCCTGCTGCGCCATCGCGGGGGCTGCACCAGTGGCGAGATCATCCCCGGTCGGAGCGGCCTCGTCCGCGTTGCCCGCGTCTGCCGCCATCGCGCCTTCTTCGCCATGTTCCGCGCCTTCCGCAGCGGCGGCGTGTTGCTCGGGGATGCCGAAGAACCGGTTCACCTGCGCATGATCCCCGAAGAAGCTGCCATACCAGATCATCCCGGAAAACACCGCGCCAAGCGCCAGAACGCCCAGCGGCACCAGCATCACCATCGGGCTTTCATGCGCATGTTCATGCGTGTGCTTGTCGCCGCGCGGCTTGCCCCAGAAGGTCATGAACATCAACCGCCAGCTATAGAAGCTGGTAAAGGCCGCCGCGATGACCAGCATCCAGAAGGCGTATCCGCCCTGCGTGCCGGCCCAGGCGCTCTCGATGATCGCGTCCTTGCTCAGGAACCCGGCGAACCCGATCGTGGTCAACGGCACGCCCACCCCGGTGATCGCCAGCGTACCGATCAGCATCGCCCAGAATGTCTTGGGCATCTTGTGCCGCAAACCGCCGTAATTGCGCATGTCCTGCTCGTGGTGCATCCCGTGGATGACGGACCCGGCACCGAGAAACAGCATCGCCTTGAAAAACGCGTGGGTCAGCAGGTGGAACATGGCCACCGAATACACCCCGACACCGGCCGCCACGAACATATAGCCAAGCTGGCTACAGGTCGAATAGGCGATCACGCGCTTTATGTCGTTCTGCACCAGGCCCACGGTGGCCGCGAAAAACGCGGTGGTCGCGCCGATGAACACCACGACATTCATCGCGTCGGGCGCGTATTCCATCAGCGGCGACATCCGGCACACCAGGAACACACCCGCCGTCACCATGGTCGCCGCGTGGATCAGTGCCGACACCGGCGTCGGGCCCTCCATCGCGTCCGGCAGCCATGTATGCAGGAACAACTGCGCCGATTTGCCCATCGCCCCCACGAACAGCAGGAAGGCGATCAGGTTTGCCGCGTTCCAATCCGCCCACAAGAAGGTCAGTTGCGTCGTCGCCAGGTCCGGCGCGGCCGCGAATATATCGTCGAACCGGATCGAGTCGGTCAGGAAGAACAGCGCCAGAATCCCGAGTGCAAAACCGAAATCGCCCACGCGGTTGACGACAAACGCCTTGATCGCGGCGGCGTTGGCGCTTGGCTTGCGATAGTAGAACCCGATCAGCAGGTAGGAGGCCAGGCCCACGCCCTCCCAGCCAAAGAACATCTGCACCAGGTTGTCAGAGGTCACCAGCATCAGCATCGCGAAGGTGAAGAACGACAGGTAGGCGAAGAACCTTGGCCGATAACTCTCGGTTTCCTTGAAATTTTCGTCGTGGGCCATGTAGCCCATGGAATAGAGGTGCACCAGCGCCGACACCGTGGTCACCACGATCAGCATGATCGCGGTCAGCCTGTCCAGCCGGATCGCCCAATCCGCGCTGAGCGCGCCGCTTTCGATAAAGCGCAGTATCTGGATGTGCTGCGTCACGCTGGCATCCAGCCCCAGGAACACGATCCAGGACAACAACGCCGACAGGAACAGCAGCCCCGTGGTCAGCCATTGCGCGCCCTTGTCGCCGATGATCCGCCAGCCAAACCCCGCGATGATGGCGCCCACCAATGGCGCGAAAAGGATGATGCTTGTCATGGTGTCAGCCTTTCATCACGTTGACGTCTTCCACGGCGATACTGCCGCGGTTACGGAAGAAACAGACCAGAATGGCAAGCCCGATCGCCGCCTCCGCCGCGGCGACCGTCAGCACGAACAGCGTGAATATCTGTCCGACCAGATCGCCAAGAAAGCTTGAGAAGGCCACGAGGTTGATATTCACCGCCAGCAGCATCAGCTCGATCGACATGAGCAGGATGATGACGTTCTTGCGATTGAGGAAAAGCCCGAAGATCCCGATCACGAACAGGGCCGCGGCCACCGTCAGGTAATGTTCAAGTCCAATCATTCTCGTCCCTCCGGGCAATGCCCGATTGTCTTTTTGTCCTGTCCCGGGCTTGCCCCGGAACCTCGTTCCTGTCCTCATCCCGGGCTTGACCCGGGATCTCCCCTCGTCGGTCCGTCTGGGCCCCGAGAGGCCCCGGATCAGGTCCGGGGCGGGTCGGGGCCGCTACAGCCCCTGCCCCGGCTTGACGTCCTTCAACTCCATCGCCTTGGCCGGATCGCGGTACATCTGCGCCAGGATGTCCTGCCGCTTGATGTCCTTGCGATGCCGCAGCGTCAGGACGATCGCCCCGATCATCGCCACCAGCAGGATCAGGCCCGCCAACTGGAACAGCAGGAAATAGCGATCATACAGCAGCAGCCCCAGCGCGGCCGTGTTGCTGATGCCCTCGGGCGTCACGGCGGCGCGCGCCGCCTCGGCGCCATCGGCGGCTTGCCATACGCCGAAGGCAATGCCGAATTGCATCATCAAAACCAACCCGATCAGCAGGGCCAGCGGCATGTAACGCGCCATTTCCGCCTTAAGCTCAGCAAAATCCACGTCCAGCATCATCACCACGAACAGGAACAGAACCGCCACGGCGCCGACGTAGACGATGATCAACAGCATCGCCACGAATTCGGCCCCCAGCAGAACGAACAGGCCTGCGGAACTGATGAAGGCCAGAATCAGCCACAATACCGAATGAACCGGGTTGCGGCTGATCACGGTGAACAGGCCCCCCGCGAGAACGCAGATCGCGAACAGGTAGAATGCCAGTGCTGCAATGGTCATGTCTCGTCGTCCTCTTGTTCATCCATGACAGCGCGGGCCAGCTCCATCGCGCGGGTCATGGCGGGAATGCCGGCAAACATCGACATCTGCGCGATGGTTTCGGCAATCTCGTCGCGGGTCGCCCCCGCCTCCAGCAAATGGCGCACCGTCATGCGCACCTGCGTATCGCTCTGCGCGCCCTGCATGGTCAACCCCGCCAACGTCAAAAGCAGCCGGGTTTTCGCGTCCAGCCCCTCGCTGCTGAGGCCCTTGCCAAAGCTCATTTCCATGAACTCCTTGGGCATGGTCGGCCATAGCGTCTCGAACGCCTTGGGCGAAAACGTCTCAAGCGCCGGATTGAAGGCTTTCGCCATTTCCTGCGCCTGGGCCATCATCAGCTCGAATGGGGATTTGCTGTCGCTCATCTGTACGGTGCGTCCAGTTCAAGGTTGCGGGCGATCTCGGCTTCCCAGCGGTCGCCGTTCTCAAGCAGCTTTTCCTTGTTGTAGAACAGCTCCTCGCGGGTTTCCGAGGCAAATTCGAAGTTCGGCCCCTCCACGATGGCATCCACCGGGCAGGCCTCCTGGCAGAATCCGCAATAGATGCACTT
Organism: uncultured Rhodobacterales bacterium; assembly: GCA_964580265.1. Lineage (GTDB taxonomy): Bacteria > Pseudomonadota > Alphaproteobacteria > Rhodobacterales > Rhodobacteraceae > Sediminimonas. The sequence goes on from CAZOKA010000161.1 coordinate 4,845, forward strand.
GGTCATGTCGATGTCGTAGCGCGTGGTGCGACGACTGCCATCCTCGCGTGGCTCGGCGTCGATGGTGATCGCCTGCGCCGGGCACACCGCCTCGCACAGCTTGCACGCGATGCACCGTTCCTCGCCGTTGGGATAGCGGCGCAGCGCATGTTCCCCGCGAAAACGGGGGCTCAGCGGCCCTTTTTCATGCGGATAGTTCAGCGTCGGCTTCGGCGCGAAGAAGTAACGCAGGCCCAGCCCGAACGCCTTGACGAAGTCAGCCAGCAAAAAATACTTGGCCGCGCGCGTGTAATCCATGCTCATGCCCATCCCTCCCTGAGGGTCTCGTGCTCATTCCATTTCGTCACATAGTCGCTCTGAAGCGGGGTATCGCCCAATGCGCTCTGCGGTGTCTTTTCGATCTCGTAATACAGGTACATCCGCTCTGGCGGGATCTTGCCCTTGAGACGCAGGCGCTTGCCCGTCTCCGCCGGGTCGGGGAAAACAAGCGGGGCCCCCTTGCCCGGCTTCTTGGTCAGGCCAAGGCAGCGGTGCACCGTGCAATGCGCCGTGCGTTTCCAGAAGGTCCAGACCATTTCGGGATTGAACTGGTACATGCCGTGCCCGACCCAGCCATTCATGCCGTTGGCCGACACGAAAATCCCGCCCGGACGCAGCATGTGAAACACGTTTTCCAATGCCATCGGCGCGTGAAAGACATGCTCGATCGTGCCGCCATCGAAGATGAAGTCGAACTCCCCGTGCAGGTCTTTCCCAATCGGCTTGTTGAGGTCATGCAAGATCGTGGCACCCTCGAAATCCGACAGGTCCATCGTTTCGATCTCGCCGAGGCCCAGCTCGCGAAACAGTGTCTCGCTATACTCGTCCTCTTGCAGGAAATCGAACCGCCCCTCGTCACGCCCCGCCGCCTTGAGCGCGCGACGGTAATGCGCGCGAAACTGCGGCTCCAGGCGAAACGTCTGCCGCCCCAGCATCAGCGACCGCCCCCCACGCACCTGAAAGCGCGTGGACAGGTCCACCAGACGCGTGAAAAGGGTGCAGTCAA
>CAZOKA010000162.1:0-5889 GCA_964580265.1 uncultured Rhodobacterales bacterium
ACCGTCTTCGAGACAGCGCTCTTCGTCGACACCCGCGACGCGGGCCAGTTCGAGGAGGGCACGATCCCCGGCGCCGTGAACATCGAATGGCGCGAAGTGCTCGACCGGATCGACGAGATCCCCGAGGATCGCATGACCATCCTGTTCTGCAACACCGGCAGCCTGTCGGCGCAGGCGGCCTTCGCACTGCGCGTGGCGGGACGGTCGAACGTTGTCGTCATGCAGACCGGCTTCACCGGCTGGCAGCAGGACGCGGTCTACAGGCCCTGACCAAGGGTAATGCGACATCGGACGGGAGGCCTGGCCATGCGCGACATCTATCTGGATTTCAACGCCAGCACCCCGGTCGCCCCCGAGGTCGCCGAGATCATGCGCCGTGCCCTGGAGACGGGGCACGGCAATCCTTCCAGCAGCCACTGGGCCGGAGTTCCCGCCCGCCAGATGCTGGAGGACGCCAGAACACAGGTCGCGGACCTCCTCGACTGCGCGCCACAGGAGATCGTGTTCACAAGCGGCGCCAGCGAAGCGAACAACCATGCGCTGAAGGGCGTGTTCTTCGCCAGCGGCAAGGAACGGCCGCATTTCATCACGTCGAGTGTCGAGCATCCGGCCATCGTCGCGCCGCTTCGTTTCCTCAAGCATCTCGGTGCACAGGTGACCTGGCTGCCGGTCGACGGCACGGGGCTCGTCGATCCCGAAGACCTGCGGCGGGCGATCACGTCCGACACCGTGCTCGTCACCATCATGCACGCCAACAACGAGACGGGAACAATCCAGCCCATCGCGGAGTGCGCTGCCATCACGCGCGAACATGGCGTTCACTTCCACACCGATGCCGCGCAGTCGGTCGGCAAGATCCCGACCCGGGTGGACGAACTCGGCGTGGACCTGCTGACGATGGCAGGGCACAAGTTCCATGCCCCCAAGGGCGTCGGCGCGCTCTTCATCCGTGACGGGCTGCAGCTGGAGCCGCTGATCCATGGGGCCGGGCATGAGAGCGGCCGGCGGGCGGGAACGGAAAGCGCGATGCTCACGGCGGCGCTCGGGGTGGCCGCCAGTCTCGCCGCCGACCTGGAGCTGATGGAGCAAGTCCAGGCCCTGCGAGACCGCTTCTGGGCCGCGCTCAAGGATGCGTTCGGCGACAGTGTGGTTCTCAACGGCCATCCAGAGCGCCGCCTTCCCAACACGCTCAACGCCGCCTTCGTCGGGCGCGTGGGCGCGGAAATCCTCGCGGCCATGCCCGAGGTCGCGGCCTCGACCGGCTCCGCCTGCCATTCAGGGCGGGTCGAGCTGTCTCCGGTGCTGGAGGCGATGGGCGTCACGCCGCAGGTCGGCATGGGAGCGATCCGGTTCAGCCTCGGCCGCACCACTACCGTGGACGAGGTTGATCACGTCGTGGCGCGTCTGCGTCGGGTGCTGAGTTAATGGGAACTGGGAGGCCCGGCCCGGATCGGAGTGCTCTCGACCCCGCGCTTGAGGATCTTCCTGACGCCTATGCGGACTGGCGCCGCAGCACGCTCGACCGGATCACCGACGCGCTCGAGGAGCGGCTCCTGCTGGACCGGATCGGCCCGGTGCGCAGCCTGCGCATCCTCGATGTCGGCTGCGGCGACGGCGTGCTGGCCACCCGGCTTGCACAGGGCGGCGCACAGGTCACCGGCCTCGATGCCTCGGCAAACATGCTCGCCGCAGCGCGTCGCCGGGCGAAGGCCGCAGGTGTCGAAATCAATCTGGTCGAAGGGGACGCTGGCGACCTTCCGTTCCCCGATGGGCATTTCGATTGCACCGTGTCCGTCGCTACGCTCTGCTTTGTCGACGATCCGCGCCCGGTGATCCGGGAAATGGTCCGCGTGCTGAAGCCGGGCGGTCGGCTTATCCTCGGAGACCTCGGGCGCTGGAACCTCTGGGCCGCGCAGCGCCGCGTGAAGGGCTGGCTGGGCCGAAGCTCTGGCGCGCGGCGAATTTCCGGAGCCGGGTCAATCTGCTTGCGCTGGCCACGGAGGCGGGGCTCACCAACGCCACGGTCACCGGGGCCGTCTTCTACCCGCCATTCGGGTGGGCCGCGAAGGCCATGGCGCCGATCGATCCGTGGCTCAGGCGCTGGACAACGCGGGGCGCGGCCTTTCTGGTCGTCGGCGCGACCAAGCCACTCGATACGCCAGCTCTGCGACATCAGTCTACCGCGATGTAGAAAAGGGCCAGTAATACAATATGTCTTCAAACTTGACCGGCCCACGGGCGTGACCCACAACATCGGCCCATTCCGGTCATCTGAGGAGGTCGGGTCCGAATGTCCGGTTTGGCAATTCAACATTCGATGTGTTCATTTCAAAATCATGGTCACACGACCACGACCAAAACGAAGGGTGGGAAGCGCAATACCCCGCCTTCTTGAAGTTGTAGGTCTCGACAATTGCCATATTGTTTTCGTTACAGGTATCAACACTGGAAGTCTGGATCGAATTTGCTCACACTTGCAGAAGCTGGCCGGAACGGCGAGCGAAATGGTCAGCGAACATGAACTCAGAAGCTCCGGAGATTTCGATGAGACAGCGAACCAGGCCTGCGACACAACCGGATCAGCCTACGCACCACTTTGTTGCATGAAAGGGAGTGGAATCCGGTGCTTAGACAATCCATGTTTGCCGTCCTGCTGGGAATTGCGATGAGCCCGGCACAAGCTGATGACATCTCTCTTTTCGCGGCAGGCAGTCTTCGGGCGGCGCTGTCGGAGGTTGCAGAGGATTTCACGCAGACCTACGGCACAGCCGTTGCCGCCACTTTCGGCCCCTCCGGCCTTATGCGTGAGCGGATCGAGGCTGGCGAAACAGCCCATGTCTTCGCCTCCGCCAACATGCGGCACCCTCGCACCCTCGAAAGCGCCGGCAAGGGTGGCCCGGTGGCGCTGTTTGCCCGCAACCACCTCTGCGCGCTGGCGCGGCCGGACGTCGAGGTTTCGTCGGGAACCCTGCTGGAGGTCATCCTGAAGGCGGAGACGCGCCTTGGAACGTCGACTCCAAAAGCCGATCCGTCGGGGGACTACGCGTTCGAGCTTTTCGACAAGTCCGGTCACGCCGAGACGCTCAAGGCCAAGGCACTTCAACTCACTGGTGGCCCTGACAGCGAAACACCACCCGGGGGGCGCAATACTTACGCATGGGTTCTCGACAGCGACCAGGCAGATATCTTCCTGACCTATTGCACCAATGCGGTGCTGGCCCGGAAAGAAGTGCCGGAGCTGCAGATTTTCCAGGTGCCCGAGGCCCTGTCGGTGGGGGCCGACTATGGGTTGATCGTGCTTGACGGTGCGTCGACCGCGGCATGGCGGCTCGCCATGCACATCCTCTCCCCTGCCGGCCAGGCGGTTCTGGCGGGCTACGGGTTCGATACCGCCGGCTTACCGGAGGGCGACTGACATGCGATACCTGTGCCTGATCCTGTCCCTTCTTGCGCTGCCCGCCCAGGCAGGCACGATCACCGACAGCGCTGGGCGTACCGTCGAGATACCCGACCAGGTGAACACGGTCTTCGCCGCCGGCCCGCCCGCGTCGATCCTTGTCTACATCATGAAGCCCGACGCGCTGACCGGCTGGCCCCGCGCTCTGCGCCCGGAGGAGCGCGCCTATATCGCCAAGCCCTATCGCGATCTGCCCGAAACCGGGCGGCTGACGGGGCGCGGCGGCGAGGCCAACCTCGAAAGGGTCCTGGCGATCTCGCCCGATCTTATCGTCGACTTCGGGTCGGTGCGCGACACCTATGTCGATCTCGCCAACCGGGTGCAGGAACAGACCGGCATCCCTTATATCCTGATCGACGGCCGGTTCGAGAACACGCCCGAGGCGCTTCGTATCGTGGGCGAGGCGCTGGGTGTTCCGGAGCGCGGCAAGCTGTTGGCGAAGGATGTGGAGGAGACCTTCGCGCGGATCGACGCGATCCTTGAGGGCGTTCCCGAAGACGACCGCCCCCGCGTCTACCTCGCCCGCGGGCCCGAGGGGCTTGAGACCGGCATGAAAGGTTCGATCAACACCGAGATCATCGAGCGCGCGGGCGGGCGCAATGTGGCCGATGACGGCGGCCGGACCCGCGGCCTCGTGCAGGCCTCGATGGAACAGGTGATCGTCGCCAACCCCGGCACCATCGTGACGTGGGACCGCAATTTCTTTGCAAAGGTCTTCGACGACCCACTCTGGAAAGGCATCGACGCCGTGCGCGAGGGCCGCGTCTTTCTCTCGCCCACTGCCCCCTTCGGCTGGATCGACCGGCCGCCGTCGGTCAACCGGATGATGGGGCTGACATGGATGGCCGGCCTGCTTTATCCTGACCGCTGGAACGGCAACCTGCGCGAGGAGGCGCGGGCGTTCTACAAGCTCTATTACCATGTCGACCTGAGTGACGAAGATCTGGAGAGGCTGCTCGAATGGGCCGAGGGACGACCGCCCGAATAGCCACGCCGCGCCCCGTCCTGACGCTGACCGGGGCGCTGGCACTGGTGCTCGCCCTTCTGGCCTTCGGGGCGGTTATGATCGGGCCCTATGCGCTGACCCCCGGCCAGACGCTGGCCGCGCTCATCGGCCAGGGCGACGCGCAAGCGCAGATCGTGGTGTGGAACATCCGCCTGCCGCGCGTTGCGGCGGCGGTGCTTGTCGGCGCCGCGCTGGCCGCCGCCGGGGCCAGCTATCAGGCGCTTTTCCGCAACCCGCTGGTCTCGCCCGACATCCTTGGCGTATCGGCCGGCGCGGGGCTCGGCGCGGTGGCCGGGATCTTCCTGTCGCTTCCCGTCGCCGCGATACAGGCGTCGGCCTTCGCGGGCGGCATGGCTGCGGTGGGCGTCGTCACGCTGGTTGCCTCGCTGGTCCGCAACACCGACCGGACGCTGACATTGGTTCTGATCGGCGTGGTGATCGGCGCGCTCGCCGGCGCGGCGACCTCGCTGCTGAAGGTCATGGCCGATCCCTACGACCAGCTTCCGGCCATCACCTTTTGGCTTCTGGGCTCTCTCGCGGCGATCACCGCCGAAGACATCCTGCCGGCCCTGCCTGCGGTGCTGGTGGGGCTTGTGCCGCTGGCATTGCTGCGCTGGCGGATCAACGTTCTGTCGCTCGGCGACGAGGAAGCCCGCGCCCTGGGCGTCGAGGCCGGGCGCACGCGCTTCCTGGTGATTGCGGCGGCCACGCTCATCACCGCCAGCGTCACGGCGCTGGCGGGTGTCGTGGGCTGGGTCGGGCTGGTGATCCCCCATATCGCGCGGATGCTGGTCGGCCCGGGTTTCGGGCGCCTGCTGCCCGCCTCGGTACTGATCGGCGCGGGCTACCTGCTGATCGTCGACACCCTGGCGCGGACGATCGCGCAGGCCGAGGTGCCGCTGGGCATCCTGACGGCTGTGATCGGCGCGCCCTTCTTCGTCTGGCTGCTGGCGCGGGGGCGGCGCGGATGGTCATGATGCTGGAAGCGCACGACCTCGCAATCGGCTATGGCAGATCGGAGATCGGCACGGGGCTCGGGCTTTCCGTGAGCGGGGGCGAGATCCTCTGCCTTCTGGGGCCGAACGGCTGCGGCAAGACTACGTTGTTCCGCACGCTTCTGGGCCTCCTGCCGGCTCTTGCTGGCACGGTCACGCTCGGCGGCAAACCCCTCACCGCCCAGACCCGGGCCGGGATCGCCCGGCAGGTGGCCTACGTCCCACAGGCGCATGCGCCGCCCTTTCCCTTCGAGGCGCTGGAAGTCGTGCTGATGGGCCGCACGGCGCGGCTTGGCCTTTTTGGTCAGCCCGGGCGGCATGATCGCGATTGCGCCGTTCGTGCGCTCGATCAGCTGGGCATCGCCGACCTCGCGCATCGCAACTATGCGCGCCTCTCGGGGGGCCAGCGCCAGCTTGTCCTGATCGCCCGG
>CAZOKA010000163.1:0-5884 GCA_964580265.1 uncultured Rhodobacterales bacterium
CGACGCAGGAGTCGCTGCTGTCGCGCTTCGGCTACGCCTTCGTGCAGCCCGAGGATAGCCCCTATCCCCCGATCCTCGACATGCACACCATCAGCGGCGAGATCACCGTCGAGGGCGCCGGCGGCCCGGTGCACCTGGTCCCGTTCAAGGCCAATCATGGCGCGATCGACGCTCTCGGGTTTCGCATCGGCGCGCTGGCCTACCTGCCCGATGCCGTCAGCCTGCCGAACGAGACCTGGCCGTTTCTGGAGAACCTGGAATACTGGGTTGTCGATGCCCTGCGCCGCACGCCCCATCCCACGCATGCGCATCTCGACATGACGCTGGACTGGATCGCGCGCGCCGCACCGCGCCACGCGGTGCTGACCAACATGCACATCGATCTCGATTACCAGACGGTAGCAGACGAGACACCCAGTCACATCACCCCCGCCCATGACGGGATGATGATCACCCTGCCCGACTGACATGCACAAGCCCCGGTCTTCATCTTGCCCTAAATACTCCCGCCGGAGGCGTCCATCCGTCGGCCATCCCGCGCATCGTTCGGGGCAGGGGCGCTAGATGCAGGCTCTTCTCGACGTGATCCTGCCGGTGTTCGTGGTGATCGGCTTTGGCTACATGGCGGTGCGCCTGCGCCTGTTCTCGGATGCGGCCGTCGATGGGTTGATGACCTTCACCCAGAACTTCGCGATCCCCTGCCTGCTGTTCGCCGCGATCTCGAAACTGGACCTGAGCCAGGGCTTTCACCCAAGGCTGCTTGCCTCGTTCTACAGCGGCGCGACAATCGGGTTCCTGGCCGGCCTGTTCGGGGCGCGGCTGATCTTTCGGCGCGATTGGGAAGACAGCGTTGCCATCGGGTTTTGCTGCCTGTTTTCCAACTCCCTCATGCTGGGCCTGCCGATCACCGAACGCGCCTACGGCGCAGGCGCCCTGACCGCGAACTACGCCATCGTCTCGGTGCACTCGCCGTTTTGCTACGGGCTGGGCATAACGGTGATGGAAATCGTCCGCGCCCGCGGCCGTGCGCCCCTGAAACTGGTCGCGACGGTGACGCGCGCGATGTTCCGCAATGCGCTGGTGATCGGCATCGCGCTTGGCTTCATCGTGAACCTGGGCGGCATCGCCCTGCCGGGGCCGGTAACCGACGCGGTCGATCTGGTGGTGCGCGCCGCCCTTCCCGCGGCCTTGTTCGGCATGGGCGGCGTTCTGGTGCGCTACCGCCCCGAGGGCGACCTGAAGGTGATCGCCTGGGTCTGTGCAGTGGCCCTGATCGCGCACCCGGCAACGACATGGCTCATGGGCCGCACGCTGGGCCTGGATCGCGACGGGTTCCGCTCGGCGGTGCTGACGGCGTCGATGGCGCCGGGGATCAACACCTATGTCTTCGCCTCGATCTACGGCCGCGCGCGGCGGGTGGCGGCGTCGTCCGTGCTGATCGGAACATCGGTGTCGATCCTCACGGTCTGGTTGTGGCTTGGCGCCCTGCCCTGAGTCGATCCGCGCGCATCTTGCCACTGGAAACCGCCGCCGGTTTGGCTAGGCTGGCGTCATGGCATCGGAGGATTCGCTGTGCAAAGCCAGGGCCAGACCACGCCGATCTTCACCGTGACATCGCTGAGCAAGGTATATGGCACCGGGCCGGCGGCGGTGCACGCGCTGCGCGGGCTTGACCTGACCCTGCCCGCGGGCGAGCTGGTGGTCCTCCTTGGCCCATCGGGCAGTGGCAAATCCACGCTGCTCAACATCATCGGTGGCCTGGACAAGGCCAGTTCCGGGCGCGTGATGTTCCAGGATCGTGACCTGACCGCCATGAGCGAGGCGCAGCTGACCCGCTATCGGCGCGATCACGTCGGCTTCGTGTTTCAGTTCTACAACCTGATGCCCAGCCTGACCGCCTATGAAAACGTCGAGCTGGTCACCGAGATCGCCGCCAACCCGATGGAGCCGGGCGAGGCGCTGGCGCTTGTCGGTCTGCAGGCGCGCAGCCATCACTACCCGTCCGAGTTGTCGGGCGGCGAGCAGCAGCGCGTCGCCATCGCCCGCGCCGTGGCCAAGCAACCCACCGTCCTGTTCTGCGACGAGCCGACCGGCGCGCTTGACAGCACCACGGGGCGGGCGGTGCTCAAGGTGCTGGCGGACGTGAACAAGCGGCTGGGCACCACGGTTCTGATCGTGACCCACGCCGCCGCAACCGCCGCCATGGCCAACCGCGTGATCCATTTCGCCGATGGCGATATCCGCGAGGTGGTGTGCAACGACACCCCCCTCAGCGCGGCGGACATAGAATGGTAGCCCCGCTCGATCGCAAGCTGATGCGCGATCTGTTGCGCATCAAGGGGCAGGCAGGCGCGATCGCGCTGGTGATCGGGCTGGGCGTGCTGATGCAGGTGATGATGACCGGGCTGGTCAACACCCTCGATGAAACGCGCCTCGCCTATTACGATCGGTATCGCCTTGCCGATGTGTTCGTGCCCGTCACCCGCGCGCCAGAGCGGATGGCAGCGCGCCTGGCCAATGACCGACTGGTTGCCACGGCCACCTCGCGGATCAAGGGCCAGGCCCTGATCGACCCCGGCAAGGGCGCGCTGCCGATCCGGGCACAGGCGCTGTCGCTGCCCGATACGGGCACACCCCGGCTCAATGATATCTACCTTGCCGGGGGCCGGCTGCCACGCACGGCCAGCGCGGATGAAATCGTGCTGCTGGCAGGTTTCGCCGAGGCGCGCGGCCTTGCCCCCGGCGACAACCTCGACGTGACGATGAATGGCGCACGCCATACCCTGCGCATTGTCGGATTGGCCCGCGCGCCCGAGTTCCTGTACACGACCGCACCGGGCGAATTGGTACCCGACGACGCCCGCTTCGCGGTGTTCTGGATGCGGCGCGCGGCGCTGGCGGCGGCCTATGACATGCGCGGCGCCTTCAACGAGGTTCTGCTGACGTTGGAGCGCGGCACAAACCCGCAGGCCATCATCGACGCGGCCGACCGAATGCTGGCCCCGTTTGGCGCCACCGGGGCCTATGGGCTGGCCGACCTGCCATCGAACCGCTTCGTCACCGAGGAAATTCGCGGGCTGAAATCATCGGCTGCAACGGTGCCGCCCATCTTCCTCGGGATCGCGGCGTTTCTGCTGTATATCGTCGTCGCGCGTATCGTTCAGGCCGAACGCGAACAGATCGGCCTGCTCAAGGCGTTCGGCTATACCGGGGCCGAGGTCAGCCTGCACTACCTCAAACTGGTGGTGCTGATCGCGGTGGCGGGGGCGGTGGCCGGGTCAATTGCAGGGATTTCGGCGGGTCACGCGCTGGCGGTGTTCTACCAGACCTATTTCAAGTTCCCCTTCCTCGTCTTCACGCTCGATCCGATCAGCTTCGTCACCGGCTTCGCGATCAGCATCCTTGCCGCGACGATGGGGGGGCTGGCGGTGGTGCGCCATGTCTTTGCCCTGACGCCAGCAGTCGCGATGCGCCCGCCCGCGCCGCCCGACTATAGCCGCACGTTCGATCTGGCCGGCGCATTCCGGCGCCTCCTGGACCAACCCAGCCGCATGGTCCTGCGCCGGCTCAGCCGCTATCCCGGCCGCATGACGGGCAGCGTGCTGGGCATCGCCGCCGGCATGGCGCTTTCGGCCTCCACGCTGACGGTGGTCAGCGGCTTCACATCGGCGGTGGACCTGTCCTTCACGGTGATGAACCGGTCCGACATGACCGTCATGTTCACACACCCGATCCCGCGCAAGGCCCTGTTGGAGCTGGGCCGCTTGGACGGGGTTCAACGGACCGAAGCCGTGCGCATCGCGCCGGCGATCCTGCGCAATGGCACCAACAGCTATCGCGGTGCGCTGGAAGGGCGCCCGCGCGAGCCGGCACTCAACCGAATCATAGATGCACGCGAGGTGCCTCTGGCATTGCAGGGCGGCGGTATCACGCTGGCCGAACCGCTGGCCGATATCCTGAAGGTGCGCACCGGCGACATGCTGACGGTCGAAATCCGCGAGGGGCGCCGCCCGGTCCTGCGCCTGCCGGTCACGGCGGTCGCGCAAACCCTGCTGGGCGCGCCCGCGTTCATGGAAATCGATGCGCTCGGCCGCGCCCTGAACGAGCCGGGCCGCATCTCGGGTGCCCTGCTGACCATCGACAGCGCATCGCGTGAAACGCTCTACCAGGAGATAAAGGACATGCCAGCGGTGGCCGGCGTCACCCTCAAATCCGATGCACGCGACGCGCTGGTCGATCTGATGAACACCGGGCCGGGGTCGGTGCGCTACGTGATGCTGCTGGTCGCGGCGGTCATTACCTTCGGCATCGTCTACAACGCCGCCCGCATCGCCTTTGCCGAACGAAGCCGCGACCTGGCCAGCCTTCGGGTCATGGGCTTCACCCGTGCCGAGGCGGGGTTCGTCCTGCTGGGGGAACTGGCCATCGTGACACTGCTGGCCATTCCCCTTGGCATCGGGCTGGGCTATGGCTTGACCTGGGCAATCGTCGAGGGGTTCAGCACCGATCTTTACCAGATCCCGGTCGTGTTCCACGCCTCCAACTACGGCGCCGCCATCCTTGCCGTGGTGATCGCGGCGTCGGTATCGGCGGCCCTGGTGTGGCGCAACCTGACGCGGCTGGACCTGGTCTCGGCCCTCAAGACACGGGAATAACACATGGCACGCAGGAAACATTCGCGCACCGTCATCGGCCTGGCCATCGCCGGCATTCTTCTGGCCGGGCTTGGCTACGCCTTCTGGCCCAGGCCGCAACTGGTGGATATCGGCACCGCCGAACGCGGCCCCATGCGCGTGACCATCGACGAAGAGGGGCGCACCCGCGTGCACGAGCCTTACGTCGTCTCGACCCCGATCACCGGCCGCCTGATGCGCGTCGAGGTCGAGCCGGGCGATAGCGTGACAGGCGGCGAAACCGTCGTGGCGCGAATGCGGCCCACGGTTTCGGCGGCACTGGACGCGCGCACCCGCGAACAGGCCCGCGCCAACGTCACCGCGGCCGAGGCGGCGCTGCGCCTCGCCCAGGCCGATCTGCACAAGGCCCAGGCCGACCGCGACCTGGCGCAGGCCAACCTGGAGCGCACCCGCACGCTGTTCGAGCGCGACATCACCAGCCAGGCGGCGCTGGACGCCAGCGAACGCTCCGCGCGCGCCGCCGAGGCGGCCCTCGATACCGCGCGGGCCGGCATCTCGATGCGGGTGGCGCAACTCGACAACGCGCGCGCGCAACTGCGCAGTTTCGACGAATCCGCGGATCAAGGCACCGCAGGCAATGGCGATGCACAGGTCATCGACCTGCACGCGCCGATTTCCGGCCGTATCCTGCGCGTCATGCAGCAAAGCGAAACCACCCTGCCCGCCGGCACCCCCATCCTGGAGATCGGCAACATCGCCGAGGGGCTGGAGGTGCAAGCCGACCTGCTGAGCCGGGATGCCGTGCGCATTGCCCCCGGCGACGCCGTCATCATCGACGACTGGGGCGGCCCGCATCCCCTGTCCGGCACCGTGACGCGGATCGCGCCGTGGGGCTTTACCCGCACCTCGGCCCTTGGCGTCGAGGAACAGCGCGTCACCGTCACCATCGGCTTCGACAGCCCGCACGAGGAACGCGCCGCGCTTGGCCATGGCTACCGGGTCGAGGTGCGCATCATCGAATGGTCCGACGACGACGCGCTGAAGGTGCCCGCAGGCGCGCTATTTCGTGACGGGAGCGGCTGGGCCCTGTTCGTGGTGCGTGACGGCATCGCACACAAGACGCCGGTTGAAATCACCGCCAACAACGGCGTTTCGGCGGCGGTCTCGTCGGGGCTTGAGGACGGCGCGCGCATCGTCATGTATCCGCCCGCAGGGCTGACCGATGGCGCGCGTATCGCACCGCGCAGCGC
>CAZOKA010000164.1:0-5838 GCA_964580265.1 uncultured Rhodobacterales bacterium
ACCTCGACAAGATCGGCGTCAAGCTCACCGAAATGAGCCCCGAGCAGGCCGAATACATCGGCGTCAAACCCGAAGGCCCCTTCAAACCAGAACATTACAGGTATTGAGGGACGAGAATCGGCGCGATCGGGACGCAGGCCAAGGGTTGCGTCCCCATTTTTCTGTTCACCGGACCAATGCTGCGATATTTTTCATGAGACACCCGCCGGAGGTTTGTGGCTGACCAGACTGCAGGGAAAAGCGTATGGGCAAACGAGACGAGCTGATCGCATTTTATGCTGAAGAGTTGAAAACAGGATGTGGCATTGATCCAGACATGGATTTATTGACCAAGGTGACCATTGGGTGTGGTCCGGCAATCTATGACCCCGACAGATCGTGCATAGACGCCACTGATCCCGAAGAGCTTGACATGATAAGGCGCAATTTCCTGGTCAAGAAACTGGGATTACCCGAAGGGCCGGCGCTGATGGATGCGATTGGCGCGCTCATTGATGCCTACGGGCGGGCCGACCAGGAAAAGTACCGTGTTGTCATGTACTACATGTTGACCAAGCATTTCAGGCGCGAGGCGGTTTTTGGTTGAGCGCAGCTACCTGTATTTGAACGAAGTTTTAGTGACTTAGCGGCTTGCGCCCCACCGATGACCGTTTATGGTTTGTGTATGGCCAGGATGGCCAGGACCTAATTCCAAGAGATCACGTGTGGTGCGTAGGGAGCACGTGGGGTGACGGAGGGTTCTGGCTTGGGCTGGAACCCTCCGCTTATATGGGCGATGTCTCGGGGGTTGCGCGGTCAGGTCGCATCAATGCCCGCCATATCGCAGATAATCTTCCATTCGTCTGCGCTAACCGGTTGTACCGAAAGGCGCGAATTGCGAACTAGAACCATATCATCGAGACGACCGTCAGCCTTGATCATGTCGAGCGCTACGGGTTTTTCAACTCCGCACACAGCGCGAATATCGACGCATTCCCACCTCGAATCCTCCGTTGTGCTATCTGGGTGTGCCTCGGCGATTACCTCGACGATTCCGACAATCGCTTTTTCCTTTTGAGAATGATAAAAGAAGCCACGATCTCCGATGGCCATTTCGCGCATGAAATTTCGTGCTTGATAGTTCCGGACGCCATCCCACTCCTCGCCGTCGGCGCCTTTGGTCTGTTGATCCTGCCAACTCCAGGTGGAGGGTTCGGACTTGAACAACCAATACCGCATCAGCCGATTACCTTCTTCCACGGGATTAATTGCACGCTTTCGAACAACCCTGCCTTGGCGTAAGGGTCGTTATCCGCCCATTCGCGCGCTGCGGTCATGCTCGCCACATTGAGAATGACCAAAGATCCGATCATCCGATCCGCGTCATCCACAAGTGGTCCCGCCTGATCGACGACGCCAGTGGCGTGAATATAGGCAAGGTGGGCATCGCGGTTGGCCTTGCGGACGTCCAGCGCACCGGACTTGTCATGTGCGATAAGGGCGATCAGCATTCATTCCTCCTTTAGTGGGCGGGAAAGTAGCATTTCCATGATTTCGGGTAACTTGAGCGCCCCATCCAGCATTGCGACGACCGCGGCGGTGATGGGCATTTCGATCCCGAGGCTTCCGGCTTGCGCATGGACGGCTCGGGCGGTTGCGATGCCTTCGACGGTGATGTTGTGATCAAATGGTTCGTTTCCGCCCAATGCATAGCCAAAACGCATGTTGCGAGATTTATCCGACGTGCAGGTCAAAACCAGGTCGCCAAAGCCAGAAAGCCCGGCAAGCGTATCGGCGTGAGCACCCAATTCGATCGCCATGCGCTGCATCTCGGCATAGCCTCGCGTCATAAGGGCCGCGCGCGCGCTTTCACCGAGCCCCGCGCCCAATACCGCGCCAGATGCGATGGCCATTACGTTCTTGAGCGCTCCGCCGAGGGCGGCACCGATTGTGTCACCTGTTCTGTATATTCGCAGGTTTGGCCGGGTCAGAGCCTGTTGAAGCGCGCGCCGCGCATCCTGATCCTCACATGCCAACGTGAGGGCGGTTGGCAGGTTGTTCGCAATATCTGTGGCAAAGCTGGGTCCGGTGAGGATCGCTCGGGTCGTATCGGGTAGTATGTCGGCCAGAACCATGGTCGGGTTCTTGCCGGTTTCAAGCTCAATTCCCTTGCAACACGCGACCAAGGCATGATTGCGCAATGCGTCCTTGTGGCGCGTGACGACCGAGCGCAGCTGTTGCATCGGGACTGACAGCAATACGGGGGATTGGGGTAAAATAGTCTCTAAACTAGACGACACAACAACCGAATCGGGGAGCCGCACATCTGGCAGATGGCGCGTATTGTACCGGGAAATCTGCATGTTCCTGGTCAACTCTTCATCGCGCCCCCAGAGAAAAACCGGCGTTCCATCCGAGGCCAGCGATACCGCAAGCGCCGTCCCAAAAGCGCCAGAACCCACTACAGTAATCATGCCTTGGCTCCTTTGCGCCCACCGCCAAGCATTGCAGGGCTGCGATGATCCAGCGGCCAGCGAGGGCGCGCAATCAACTCTCCGGCCCCGCGATCGCCATTTCGATACTGTTCCAGCGCACAATAGGCGATCATTGCGGCATTGTCAGTGCACAGCGACAGGGGCGGTGCAAGAAACGCGCAGCCGCTTTCGCGCGCTGTTTGTTCCAGTGCGGCGCGAATGGAAGTATTGGCCGCAACGCCTCCTGCGACGGCGATCAGGGGTTCCTCTGGTGTTTCATTCAGGTAGGCGATGATCGCGCGGCGGCTCTTCTCGCGCAAGACGTCGGTGACTGCAGCCTGAAAGCTGGCGCAGAGATCGGCCTGATCTTGACGTGTCAGGCCGGATTTCTGCGCAATTATCTCGTCGCGAGCGCGTAGCACGGCGGTCTTGAGACCCGAGAACGACATGTCACACCCCGGCTTGTTCAACATCGGGCGCGGGAAGGCAAAACGAGCGGGATCGCCGTTCTTGGCGGCGCCTTGTACAGCGGGTCCGCCCGGTTGCGGCAGGCCCAGAAGGCGCGCGGTTTTGTCGAATGCCTCGCCGGGGGCATCATCGATGGTGCCTCCGAGGCGGACGAATTCATCGAATCCGCGCACGATCAGGAACTGGCAGTGCCCGCCCGACACCAGAAGCATCAGGTATGGATAGCGTACATTGTCAGTCAGGCGCGGAGTCAGAGCGTGCCCGGCGAGGTGATTTACACCTATCAGCGGAAGATCGGCCCCGGCGGCTATTCCGCGCGCGCACATCACACCTGACAAGACACCGCCGATCAGGCCAGGGCCAGCCGTTACGGCGACCGCATCCAAGTCACGAAGGCCAATTTTGGCCTGAATTAGAGCCTGTTTTGCGCAAATATCCAGCTTTTCCGCGTGCGCACGTGCCGCGATCTCGGGGACCACGCCACCGAATGCCGCGTGCAGTTGGGTCTGATCGAAAACAACCGACGAAAGGATTTGCGCCGGGCCATCACTTTCATCCTGGCGCAGAACTGCGGCGGCCGTGTCGTCACAGCTGCTTTCAAGTGCAAGTATGGTAAGGTTGCCTTCCATCCGTACCCCGATCCGACAACGTTGCAAGTTTGCAACGCAGCAGCTACCACCCCCAATGTACGCAGACAATCCCGGTTTCAAAATGCAAGCAACGATCCTTCTTACCAGACCGATGGGAGCGGCGGGGCGGTTGGTGGGGTATTGGGAAAAGAGGGGGGTGGGGGTTTGTATCTCGCCCTTGATTGAACCGGAGTTCGATGGGCGTGCGCCAGACCTGTCGGGGATCTGGGGGTTGATCTTTACCTCCGTCACGGCGGTGAAGGCGTTTGTAAACCTTTGTCCCCTTGCCAGGCTGCCTGCCTATGCTGTCGGAGATGCCACCGCGGAGGCGGCGCGGGCAGCTGGATTGGATGCGATATCGGCCGGAGGAGATGCCGAGGCGCTGATACGGCGAATTCTGGCCGACGCGCCGCAGGGGCCTTTGTTGCATCTGCGCGGCCGGCATGCGCACGGAGCGGTGGCGCAGCGGTTGTCCGAGGCCGGATGCCCCACGCGTGAGGCGATTTTATATACCCAGGTTTCGCAACCGCTCACGCCAAGGGCGCAGAGCCTGCTGAACGGACAAGACCCTGTTATCGTGCCACTATTTTCGCCACGCACAGCCGAGATATTCTCGAAAGAGCATCGCGGTTCAGCGCCGATCCTGGTGGCGGCGATGAGTGATCGCGTCGCCGAAGCGGTGACAGTGAAGGTGGCAAAGCTGGTCGTGGCGGAGCGACCGACAATGGAATGCATGCTGGACGCGGTCGATGGACTGTTGGCCGCATCCGGCGATCTTGAGGGTTAGTGATCCGCACAGTAATGTCGGATGAGAACGTATTGATTAACTTGAGATTCGAAAGGGTGGCCGCTGGTGACGAAAAAGCAACCGACCTCGGAAGAGAGGGACACGGAAACTGGTGATACCACCGACCCGACAGCGCCGGAGCAGAATCCAAGCGAAACATCGGATGAGACGAAAGACATTCAAGAACAAGGTGATACGCCTGACACACCCACCGAGGGAGACAGTAGCGACAAAAGCGACGATGCCGCGCAAGACTCGGACGAGCCGACCAGGCAAACCGCGAATCATGACGAGGCCGAGGACGACGCCGATACGCCCGTTGGCAGCGGCCCGCAGGCGTCCGCGCCGGTAACGACATCGCAAGAGGATGGCGCACATCGCGGGCGCACAGCGATTCTGGCCTTGATCCTGGGGGGCGTCCTGGCGGCGGCAGCCGGATTCGGCGCAGGGCGCTATCTGATCCCCGATCCGCGCCTTGCAGATATTCGCGCCAGCCTTGAAGAGCAGCAAAAAACCGTTTCAAATCTGCAAGATAGGGCCTCAGAGACGCAAGGGTATTCAGACCAGATTGCACAAGTAACAACCACCGCGCAGGAAAACGCGGATCGGATCGACAGTATTTCGCAAACGATGCGCGCGCTGGAGTCACAATTGTCCAAAACGTCAACTCGACTCGATGAAATGTCAGTTTCGTACGCTGAAGGGGACGGGGCGGATCAGCCAAACCCGGCCTATGAGCAGGAGTTGAGTGCACTACGCGCCGCATTGGCCGAACAACGCGCGGAAATCGAACAACTCGCCTCGGCCGCGCAGGAGCAGCAAGCCAAGGCCGCGGTATCGGCGCAGGAGGCGATGACGCGCGCTGCGTTGAGCCGGATCGGCGCGGCGCTGGATTCGGGTGCAGGGTTTGCAACGGCGGTTTCGGATCTGCGGGATGCTGGCGTGGAGGTTCCTGCCGATCTGGTAACGGTGGCCGCCGATGGGGTTGAGCCATTGGCGAGCCTGCAAGAGCGGTTTCCAGATCTGGCGCGAGAGGCATTGGCCAAGGCCCGGCAAGCATCGGGCGAGGCGACGGGCGATGTGATGGGATTCCTGCGCGCGCAACTTGGCCTGCGATCGTTGGAGCCACGCGAGGGAAGCGACCCTGACGCCGTGCTGTCGCGGGCCGAGGCCGCGCTGCGCGATGGCCGCCTGACCGATACGCTGGCCGAGGTCGAGCAACTGCCCGAAGAGGCGCGCGCGGTCTTGTCGGGCTGGATCAGCGATGCGACGACGCGGCGCAACGCCACTGCCGCCGCCGAAGCGCTGGCGCAAACGCTGAACTCGAACTGAGGATTGCCGGAATGCTTTGGTCGCTTATCAAGATTGTCGTTTTCGTCATCCTCGTGGCCGCGGGCGCGACCGGGGCGGCGTATCTGCTGGATCTCGAAGGGGGCGTGCGCGTTGCCTTTGCCGGGATCGAGGTAAACCTGACGCCGCTGAATTCGGTGATCGCGCTGGT